>JBILCM010000128.1:0-4466 GCA_044353165.1 Paenibacillus sp. | reverse complement strand
GCCGCAAGACCGTGAAATCGGTCGTCGTTGACCCTACTCGCAAGTTTGAAATTGGCACAGAAGAAGTGACACAGTTGCTTGGAGTATCTAAATTTCGCTTTGGGGTGGCGGAAGATCAGAATCAAGTGGGAGTCGTTTGTGGGCTTGCTTGGACGGAAGTGGGCGGCGATACGTTGTTGATTGAAGCTTCCGTTCTTCCTGGCAATGGCAAACTAACACTTACGGGTAAACTCGGAGATGTGATGAAAGAGTCTGCACAAGCTGCTTTCAGTTACGCTCGTGCCAAATCGGAAGCACTAGGTATACCGCCTGATTTTCACGAGAAGAAAGACATTCATATTCACATTCCTGAAGGAGCCATACCCAAAGATGGACCATCAGCGGGTATCACAATGGCTACAGCATTAATTTCAGCGTTAACCAATCAACCGGTTCGCAGTGATGTGGCCATGACGGGTGAAATTACATTGCGAGGACGAGTTCTGCCGATTGGGGGATTGAAGGAAAAGGCGCTTGCTGCTCATCGTGCGGGTGTCCGCTTGATTTTATTTCCTGAACAAAACATAAAAGATTTGAGTGAAATCCCTGATACTTTAAAACATGAAATCCAATTCATACCCGTCTCGCATATGGATGGTGTACTCAGGTATGCGTTACTTCAATCAGAGTAAAGCGCCACACTAATGGTGAGTTGAGAGGAACGAAAACACGAAATGAAAGTTCAAGCAGCGGAATTTGTCATCAGTGCGGTGAAACCGCAACAGTACCCTGAAGACGCCTTGCCAGAAATTGCTTTGGCAGGGCGTTCCAATGTAGGGAAATCATCTTTAATTAATCGTCTCATTCAACGGAAAAATTTAGCAAGAACCAGCTCACAGCCTGGTAAGACACAGACATTGAACTATTATCGGATCAACAATGCAATGTATTTCGTCGATCTGCCAGGTTACGGATTTGCGCGGGTTTCGATGGAGACCCGGCAGCAATGGGGAAGAATGATCGAATTATATCTTACCGAACGGGAAACATTGCGCGCGGTGCTACATCTTGTTGACCTAAGACATCCTCCATCGAAGGATGATCTCGTGATGCGCGAATGGTTAGCGCATTATGGGATTCCTGTCTGTGTGATTGCAACGAAAGCAGACAAGGTTGCAAGAAGTAAACGGGATTCCCACATCCGAACGATTCGTGAAGCATTCCAAATCAAACAAGATGAAAAGTTTATTGTGTTTTCAGCTGAAGATGGTATGGGTAAAGAGGAAGTGTGGAATTGGATTGAAGACCATCTCAAAAATATCGTGAAGCTTTGAAGTGTGTGCAGGATAGAGAGCATCTTGAGGGATTCATGTTGCTTCTGCTGATTTACAGCCTATTTTCTTGATTTTTGACCGAAATTCATTGTTGGGCGCCGGGCAAATACCTGTGATCTTATTGTATAATAGATATAGGGATCGAAACATGAGTTTCCTAACCTTAATGAATTGAGGAGATTTTGATATGGCTCAGCGGTTAGCGACTGAATACGTCAATACCTGTCTGGTCTTAGGCGAAAGTGAATTACGTCAACTGTTTAAACAATTTCAAATCAGCAACCTTCCGTTCAAAGTAAAGGTGCTTGACAACGGAGATCATGAAGTCATATTTGAAGAATCAAGTGCCATCCGATCCGTTTTGAGATTTTCAAGAAGACGAGGCAAATATGTGCTACAAGCGGATTGTCGTTTCAGTAATATTGACGTGGCAGATGCGATTCGCAAAGCAATTTCAACCTTTAAAGGTGATGCGACAGTTCGGCGAATCTATGCCTACTACACGTTGGAGTACGTTTATCGCAATGGTTCCGTCGTGAAGATCAAGGAATGTACACCACAAGCTGAACGTTTAATTTATGAAAATCAAGAAACATGCGACTCGTTAACAAAAATTTTTCAAAATCAAAGTGTGGCCATCCAAATTCGAATGACGCGCCAACAAATTGATCACTTACTGGATGAACGCAACCGATCTACACAGACCGAACAAGTGGCACGGATTGATCATCAATTGCAGCAACTGACTCATCAATTGTTCATCTTTGAAGCATAAACCTAAGCCATGTAAACATTTTATGCGTACATTATTGAGGAAGCGAATGCTTATAGATTGCATACGCTTTTTTATTTTTTGCTTTAGAATAACTGTACTTTTCATTTTTCCAAAAAAAACTATTGCATTTCATACCGAATGATGTTACTTTTATCATCGTTGAAAAATTTTTTAGGAACCAGGATTCACTCAGGACATGGATGATCGTGAGATTGATCCCCTATAGCAGTGAATGACGTAGGTCCTAGCGGATGAAATTGAGCTACACATTTTATTCCTAGGAAGGGGGAACCGAAAGATGGAATATTCAACTTTCGGAAGACATGTTGCCGTTGACACTTGGGGCGTCGATTTTGACAAACTAAACAATGCACGGTGGTTACAATCCCAATTGGTCGAAGCGGCGGAAGCGAGTGGCGCCAGCGTAATGTCAGTTCAAGCCAAACAATTTGAACCACAAGGGGCAACAGTACTTGTGCTTTTGTCCGAAAGTCATCTTTCGATTCACACGTATCCTGAGAAAGGTTTCGCAGCCATCGATTGTTACACTTGCGGCGATACCGTAGATCCTCAACTTGCAATTGACTACCTCGTAGAAGCATTGCAACCGAAAAGAACGTATGCTAAGAAGTTGATTCGTGGGATTGGTGAAATGCAAGTTGAAGAGCCGATGATGAAGACGGCTGTTGTGACGAAGTAAAATAGATGAAAAGTTGACCATGGAATGTTCGTTGTTCCGTGGTCATTTATTTTTTAACCACTTCCTTGAAAGTATGGGTTTTGGTTACGAAGGGAAAGCTATTTCATGATTTCGCCATTTTTCAAGTGCGCGATGTTTGTGAAACTATGATATACTTTAACCAAAAGTTTTGATGCAATTCATTTTTTACCTTTTGCATCCTAAGGCGGTGATCTCGATGCACATTGTTGTTGTTGGCTTGAATTATCGAACGGCTCCTGTGGAAGTACGTGAACGTTTTGCAATTCAGCCTGAGTGTTTGTCGGATGCCATCCGGCAATTAAAAGCACGAAAAACTATACTTGAATGTGTCATTGTGGGCACCTGCAATCGAACGGAAATTTATGCAGTTGTAGACAGTGAATATTGGTGTCCGAACCAAATCAGTGATTTTATGGAATCTTGGTTTGGGCTTCGACGCGAGATGTTTACGCCTTACACGTATGCGCATGAGAATGAAGAAGCCATACGCCATCTGTTTCGTGTCAGCTCGGGACTCGATTCCATGATCCTTGGAGAAACCCAAATTCTAGGTCAAGTGCGCAATGCATTTTTGCTTGCTCAACAAGTAGATGCAACGGGTACCATTTTTAATATGTTATTTAAACAAGCCATTACCTTGGCGAAGAAAGCGCACGCAGAGACGGCAATCGGGGAAAATCCAGTGTCGGTATCCTATGCTGCCGTGGAGCTAGGCAAACAAATTATTCATTCCTTTGAAAATAAGAAAGCGTTAATTATTGGTGCTGGAAAAATGAGTGAATTGACCATTACCCATCTGATGGCGAGCGGCGCAGCATGGGTGGGTGTGGTCAATCGGACGATTTCTAAAGCAGAAGCACTCGCAGCCAAATGCGGAGGACACGCTTACAACTACGATCAATTGCATTCATTACTTATGGATATGGACGTAGTCATCTCTTCAACAGGGTCAAATCAAACGATCCTGACCAAAGTGGATGTCGAAGAAGTGATGAAATTGCGACCTACACGTCCGATGTTTATGATTGATATCGCGGTACCCCGTGATCTGGATCCTGAAATCCAGTCTATTCCCAACGTTCATCTTTATGACATTGATGATCTTGCCAACATTGTGGAATCGAATATGGAGTTTCGACGACATGCTGCTGTCATTATTGAATCAATGATTGCGGATGAGATCCAAATTTTTCATCAATGGTATCGTTCTTTGGGTGTGGGTCCTATCATTCGCGCACTGTATTCGAAAGCATCTGTGATTCATAACGAAACGATGGGAAGTCTAAAGAACAAATTGCCAAGTCTTTCGGAGTATGAATGGAAAATGGTACACAAGTTAACCAAAAGCATGTTAAACCAAATGATGCACGATCCGATTCAACGCTTGAAAGAAATGGCTCCTGAAAATAATCGAGATGAAGCATTAACATACTTTACTAAAATTTTCGCTTTGGAAAATACAATGGCCATAGAACCATCAGTGTCCATGAAACATCAAGACCAAGAAGTAGATTCAGTGAACGAAACGAGCAATGTATCGTTAGCCTAGAATTTGCCTTGCAAATAGGAAAGCCCTATGCCTAATGTTGTGATCAAGGCAACTCCATTGAACGGGTTGCACAGGTTGGGCGAGGGTTTCTTTTCTTGAATACGACGC
>JBILCM010000056.1:0-14865 GCA_044353165.1 Paenibacillus sp. | reverse complement strand
CAGTGAAGTCCCCTGCAATGCCGTGCATTGACAATGTGACCAATCCCATCACAATAAACGAGAGTTGCATATTAGCAATATAATTCCGCTTATCCTCATAGAGCATTAAAAAATAGACGACGAGGAAAGGTCCGCCCACACCAAAACTTCCTCCGATAAACCCCGCGAGAAACCCCGAAATACTTGCGAATGCAGGGTGATCTCGAAAGAGTAATTTTTGATCATTACCCTGCTTTCGCTTCGACCAAATCAAATAAACCGCCATCCCAATCAGGAACAAACCAAGCAATTTCTTCATCCATAATGTGTCGCCAAAGTTGTGCACAAACAAGAATGCGAGCAGTCGACCTACAAGCGAGGCTCCCAATAACCAAGCCATCAGCGCCTTGAATTGAATGTATTTGTGATACTTCCAAAGCAGATGCAAAGAGAGAACAACCGTCAATACATTCAAAATCAACAAGCTATCCCTTACATTCAAAAAAATAGAAAAAAGGCCGATAGCAATCAGCCCAAATCCAAATCCAGTCGCGCCTTGCGTAAAACTACCGAGCATGATAATTGCACAAATAAGAATAATATGTTCCAACGGTGATACCCCTGTCGATGTCTAGTGTTACTATTATATCATATATTGCGAATACTTCGAGGAACTTAAACGTCTCTTGACGAACTTGAAACAAGTTGAGGAGGCAAGCTTGCACACCATTGTTCAAAAGCTGACTCTAAAGTTTTAACGATCCCATCTTTATGTTCAGGAGCTAAATCATGCTGCTCTCCAATATCTGTCGTAAGGTCATATAACTCCCAGGAATCCGTATTATCATGCTCAAAAGGAACCGCTCGCCGTACCATCTTCCATTTCCCTTGCCGAACGGCATAGTCATGCATATGAAATTGTTGCTTCTGAAGATGACGGGAACCAAGCCATGGATTGCTTCTCCAGAATAATATGTCATGAGGCAATCCTTCGTTTTCCCCTGAGAGAAATGGCAAAAGATCCACACCGTCAATCACATAAAGATCTGGAACGCATAAGTTTGCAGCCGAAATTAAAGTCGGGTATAAATCCATACCGCTTACCATGTTCTGATACACCAATCCGGTCTTTACTTTCCCCGGACATCTGATGATCATGGGTACGCGAATGCCTCCTTCATAAATTTCCATTTTGTAACCACGTAGCGGTGCATTCATCGCTGTATTCCTAGTGTGCTTTGGTGTCTGATTTCCTCCACCACCATTATCATTAATAAAAGCTATAATCGTATTATCGCTAATATTGTATTTTTCAAGACAGTTGATCACCTTACCAATATTACGGTCCATCGATTTTAGCATCGCCGCATACGTTCTGCGATCAGGACTTCCGTATTCTTCTGTAATTAATTATAAACTCCTTTCTAGGTATTTATCGCAAATTTGTTCTTCTGTCAATTGGTAGATAAATAATGATACAAACTTTCTTCTAACGCAATCCCGTGAATTCGCCGTTGTTTTTCATTGTTCGCCTCAGGTTCGCCAGGCAGCATCACACGTGTAAACCCTTCGGCGGGCTCAATCTCATGAATCTCGTGAATAAACTTATCCATGGTCTGAATAAAAGTGGAGAACGGTGTGAAAATGGCGGGATTGATAACCATAAGGAAGTGCCCAAGTTTTCTAGGCTCACTGTAATTATCCCCATACAT
Organism: Paenibacillus sp.; assembly: GCA_044353165.1. Classification (GTDB taxonomy): domain Bacteria; phylum Bacillota; class Bacilli; order Paenibacillales; family YIM-B00363; genus JBILCM01. The sequence goes on along the minus strand of JBILCM010000056.1, from coordinate 13,174 downwards.
CGGCGGTACATGAGGACCATACGGTGATTCAGATAATACGCTGGACAAGAGATCAATCACAAGACTTAATCCATACCCTTTGGGTCCGCCGAATGGAGTTAAGGCAACAACAGCATTCGGATCACTTGTAGGATGTCCGTCAGCGTCAACTCCCCAAGAATTGGGGATCGCCCCCCCTTTAAGTCTTGCGTCAAGAATTTTCCCATAGGCAACAGAACTCGTAGCCATATCAAGAATAATAGGGTCGTGCTCTTGTGCAGGAAAAGAGAATGCGATAGGGTTGGTGCCAAAGAAAGGCGCTTTACCGCCGAAAGGAACAACCATTTTGTCCGTGTTTGTGACTGCCATCCCAATCATGCCTTGCTCAGCAGCCATCTGCACAAAATAAGACAGTGCTCCACAATGACTGCTGTTCTTCGCTGTAATCACGCTAACGCCGTTATGCGTAGCCAGTTCGATCGCATGCTGCATCGCCCGATACATCACGAGGTGACCTAGACCGTCATCACCATCCACAACACCGGTTGAACTTGTTTTCTGATCAAACATGATATGCGGCGTAGGTTTGATTCCGCCTTCTTTCAGTTTACGAACATAATGTTCTACACGCAGAACACCGTGGGAGTTAACGCCGCGCAAATTGGCATGGATCAATACATCGGACACGATCGATGCATCTTCGTGACCCACCCCACAGGCCATAAATTTATGAATACACAATTGCTTTAATTGTTCCGCTGAGACGACGATACTCAAAATCATCTTTCCTCTCATGATTAGAATAAAAAGTATAGTGCATAATATATTTCAAATGATATATCACAAAAAATAAGGTGTCAACCCTGATGTTGACTGTAACAGAACATATCACATATCATATAACGTAAACCTAATTTCATATCTGTATTGGAGTGCTTGTCAATGAGTGACGCCTTAAATTCGCTAAATTCATCTCAGATGGAAGATCGATCTGATATGAAAGAAATCGTTTATTTAAAATTGAAACAAATGATTATGAAAAGAGAATTTACACCCAACGAGCGAATCGATGCGCTAGAAATTGCTAACAAGTTGGGCATTAGCCGAACTCCTGTTCGAGATGCGTTGAATATGCTGGAATCCGAAGGATTTATACGCGTCGTGCCCAGACAAGGAATTTATGTCAACGGGATCTATAAGAAAGATCTCATTGAACTTTTTGAATTTAGGAAGATGGTTGAGCTTTTTTCATTAGAAACCGGTTTTAATAATGTCAGGAACAACGTCCAATCCATGAAAGACATCCTTACCTCAGTTGAGAATTCATTGAATTCAGAAAACTATGATGGTCATAAGTTAATGAACGCAGATATCAACTTGCATAAATTCATTGTAGACGCAACTGAAAATCGAAGAATCATTGATTCCTATACAAACTTGAATGGGCACGTGCAGATGGCACGCGCCTACTATCTTCAGGATTTCGAAAGACTAAGACATGCACACGACGAGCATAACAAAATCATCGCCGGCATTATGGAGGGAAATAAAGAAGAAACAGTAAAGGTTCTGGAGGAACATCTGGAACATACGTTAAGCAATTTACTGAAGATGATTGACATCTATAAAGTATTTTAAATTTTTCTGCTGTGGGTCAGCTGAAAATCAGTCCACGTATGATACAGTGGATCCTTCGTTTTTTCTAACCATGCCACCATTCTCCTTCTTTCGGATTGCAGTATATCTTGAAACTCAACCTGTCCGGCTTTGTTATCCAGCTCCCAAGGATCCGTCTCCACATCGTACAATTCATCTTCTGCTGTCAAGTTCCAAACATATTTCCACTTTCGATCTCGAACCATGCGCTGGCTGTACAATCCGAACTGCGCGCCGTGGTACGCACAATAGATATCCTCTCGGGCGCGATAAGATTTTCCTAACAATAGGGGAACGAGACTCTGCCCTTGGAATGAATCCGGAATGTCACAACCCGCTAATTCACAAATTGTCGATGCGAGATCAATCGCGTGGGACACAAACTCTTGACGTATCCCAGGTTTTATTTTGCCGGACCAATACGCTATGAGTGGAACTCGGACTACGTCATCGTACATGACGTAGTGCTTATCCATCATCCGGTGCGATCCGCACAAATCTCCGTGGTCTGAAGTGTATATAATAATTGTGTTTTCCAATAAACCGAGTTTTTCTAGATGTTCAACAACACGCCCGATCTCATGATCCAACAGACTGATTTCACCGTAATATCGGGCTACAATCGGTGCCCAATCCGCCCAACGCCAATCTTGAACGCCCCACGTGTGGATTTGTTGCCTTTGGATGTAAGGTTTCCCTATGAATTGTTCCTCAAAACTTCCCCACGGTTTAATTTCCTCAGGGTTATACATGGATGCATAGGGCTCTGGCACAACATTCGTCAGATGGGGTTCAGAGGGATCCCAACGTACAAAGAACGGTTGATCTTCCTTCGCACGTTCGTTCAAGATGTCGATCACTTGACTGGCTCCCCAGTGAAGCTTCGATTCATTCATGGTGATATGTTCATCGGTTCCACCGCGGATGATCCGATCAAATTCCTGAGGCGAACGTCCCATCTCCCAATGATAGGATAGATTCGATTTCGGGATCCCCTGTTTCGTTCGCCAAGTTTCATACGCTGTCTCCGGAATGTAGTCATGAAACCCCACATCGTTAGGCATCATCATACCCTCAAAATCCAGATGCCACTTCCCTACATACCCTAAATAATATCCATTCGATCGAAGTTGATTCGAGAATGTAGGCAAGTCTGCCAAATGCGTTCGCATGGATTCTGTCCAATGCGGGATGGTAATATTGTGATGATGGAATGACCATTTCCCTGTCATGAGAGAAGCTCGTGCAGGTGTGCAGACGGGACATGGGGTATAAGCTTGATGAAAATTTAACCCTTCGCTTGCAAGTTTATCCAAATTCGGCGTTTTGACAATTGGATTCCCATTGATGCTTAGGCTGTCGAATCGATGTTGATCAGAGCAGATAAACAATATATTGGGCTGCATAGATTTCTCCTTGCTGTAATTCTCTTGTTGTTAATCGAATGGGGCTTATTTAAACAATTCAGGAACAGGAGAATAACCGAGTTTGGGGCCAGGAGGGAATAACTTTGCTTGTTCACGCCCTCCAAACCGCGCTAATCTCTCGCTCTGGTCTTCTTTCACTTTCTGATGCACTGCCTCAGGATCACAGATGGTACGCAACGCTTGTGCACATGCTTTCAATACTTCGGCATACGCCATATGAATTGCAAGATCATTCAATTCATCTGGATCTGCTATCAAATCGAACAATTGCGGTGCATATCCAGGATACTCGATATATTTGTAACGTCCTTTGCGAATCATGAAGGCGCCAGTAATGGATCCCGCTGCATGATATTCACTGAATACGATTCTCTCGAGATTTTCTTCGTCCTCAATAATTGAAAATAGAGATGCTCCAGGCAATGAATCGTCAGACTCATCCAATTGTGCGCCTACAGATGCAATCAGAGTAGGGAAACAATCGACCAACGAAACAGGTGTTTCAATGATTTTAGATTGCGGTATATCCGGTCCCGCCATGATCATAGGAATGCCTACGGAACCTTCGTACATGTTACTTTTGAACCACATGCCATGCTCGCCTAGCATATCTCCGTGGTCGGAAGCATACATCACACGGGTGTTCTGATCCAAACCCGTATCCCGCAATGTTTGCATCAATTCCCCAACTTGAGCATCCATAAAGCTGCAAAGCCCATAATAAGCCGCAACCGCTTTGCGAATTTCTAGTTCTTCGAACGGTTCCTCATAGAGAAAATGTCTTCGCATTTCATGCAAATACGGATGATTTGAACGTTCTGAAGGGGCGTGGTGCTTAGGCAACAACACGTCTTCCAACGGATACATCTGATAATATTCCTCTGGAACGGTGAATGGGTAATGAGGCGTGACAAGTGAAACAAACAACACCCAAGGTTTATCGTATACGCTAGATTGTTCTCGTAAGAAATGGCATGCTTCCTTCGTAATCCCACGATCGTATCGACAATAAGATGAATCCCCAGGTCCTGCAGCTAGGATCTCTTTCCTTAATTGGGGTCTTACATCCATATCATCCCGTACAAGCGAATAAATATCTCCAATACCGAGGTTAACATGCAAAGGGATCTGACTTTCAGAGAATCCGTTATGATCTTCTGCACTGCGATAGTGCAATTTGCCGATAGACCTGACATGATAACCTTGCTCGATCAGGCGATGTCCCCAAGAAGGCTCTTGGCCACAATAAGGCGCAGCATTGTCCCAATTCCCCGTCTGATGAACATATTTTCCTGTAGCCAGACTTGCGCGCGCCGGTACGCAGATGGGACATGCTGTGTAAGCATTCGTAAACCGCGTACCTTGAGCTGCCAACTGGTCAAGATGAGGTGTTCTCACCAACGGATGACCCGCACAACCCATCATATTTTTGTGATGTGAATCGGACAAAATAAATAACATATTCATCGGTTTGGACATATGTGCTCCTTGTTTGTGAAGTTACATCTGATAGTGATGCTCACCCATCACATGACTTCGGTTTCGAATCCGTTCTCTGCCTTTTTCGAGGAAACGGTGTGCAGCGGGATCATCGACCCTATTGAACATCTCCCCTGGATCATTCACAATATCGAATAACATTTCTCTGTAATGATTGTTGTAGTCATTGGTGTATATTCGGCAATGCAGACATTCTTCATCGGTATGGCGTTCGTCACGCCCGACCATGTATTTCCATTGCCCCATATGCACCAGTCTAGCCATGTGATTCTCGACAATAAGATGATCTCGCCACGTATGGACTGTCTCACCTGTAGCGAGTGGCCATACACTCATGCCTTCTAATCCGGTTGGAACAGGAACACCTGAAGCATCACACAACGTCTTCAAAATATCGATTCCTGTTACAACAAGATGATCATTATCTACGACGCCTCGAACAACATCACGTCCTTGCATGATAAAAGGCACACGCACCGACTCCTCATAAAGAAAAGCCTTGTGTTCGAGGCGATGAGCACCGTCTTGTTCACCGTGGTCTGAAGTAAAACAGATGATCGTGTCTTGTCCTTGTCCTGATTGTGCAATCGCATCAAGAATGATGCCAATCTCGCCATCTACAACCTCTGTAAGCCTTGCGTAAGCATAGCGATGAAGCCGCCAATCGTGCTCTGTCCATTGTTGTCTTGCCACATGCATGAATTCAGGTTTCTCTGCCATAAAGGCGCTGATCTCCTGCTGAGGAATCTCAAAATTTGCAGGTAGCGGCGGGCAATACTTCTCCACAAACTCAGCGCGATCCATACCCTCAGGTAAGCGAAGCGCTTCTTTCAAATAAGCCCAAGCGTCGCCGCCAATCGGATCTTTCCCCTTTTTTTCCAGATAATCATTGATGGCCATGTAACAAATATCATGGGGGTTAATGAACGAAGCGACGAGGAGAAAAGGTTGATCATCGGTTTCGCGAATAAACTTGGCACATGCGTTCGCCAATCCTTGACGTGCATCATCTGTAATGTACTCAAAACCATAACTTTGAACTTCTTCTTGGGACCCTTCAGGTCCAGGAAGGTGAATTTTACCCCCATATAGCGTGCGGTAGCCTGCATTCTTAAATACGTTCCCTAATGCATGTTCTAAAACTTGCGGAGGAACGTTCTTATCCATATCTTCGACAGTTTCCATGCCGATTCGACTAGGATAAACCCCGGTCATCATCGAAAATCGGGAAGGGGTGCACACCGGATTCGTACAGTATGCTTTCTCAAATCGTATCCCTTCAGCAGCCAAGCGATCTAGATGGGGTGTTGATACATGGGAGTTCCCGGTACAGCTCAACATCCCCGCATGTTGTTGGTCCGTGATAATAAACACGATGTTTGGTTTTTTTCCCATTCTTCATTGCGCTCCTGACATATTGTAATCGACTGTTGTTTATACAAGATGGATTTGCGGATCGTCAAAATCAACTCTGCGGCCTTCTCGAGTCGATACATAAGTCGCTAGCACCATCTTCAATGAATCCCTTGCTTCTTCCACAGTAGCCGTAGGTCCGCGTCTTCCATACAGAAAATCAGCAAAAACACTTGCATTCTCACGAATACGCAGCCCGTGTTCTGAAGGGGTTGGAATGTCACTATAGGTCCATTGTTTGGTGTCTGCATGATACCACTTCAATCCAGGCAAGCCTTCTGGACGTGGAACATTACAGCTGGTGCTATCTCCGTAATTTTGGATGATGGTGCCTTTCTCGCATACGATTTCTACTGTATTTTCGGCGGCCATACAGGTGAAAGAACAACACACTTCAACAAGCGGACCGTTATTGGGGTAGCGAAAAATGGCGATCCCGTTATTCATCGGAATTGCGGGGTTGTGCAAGGTGACGATCTCAGCTGTGACACTCTCAGGAACACCAAACAACCATTGGACAAAATCAATGGGGTGCGAAGAGTCATCCGCCCAAATATCACGATTTTTCACAGGATCTACATGCCATGAGTTTGCAAAATCAGGGTTTAATCCCATGCGAAGTCCATGACGTCTACGAACGTAAAACACTTTCCCAAAATCGCCGCTGTCAAGAAGTTCTTTCATTTTGAGATTTTGCGGGTCTACCCTCATCTGCCAACCCATCGTGAATGGCACGTTATTCTCTTTCACGGCCTTCACGATACGATCTGCTTCAGCCATCGTAAGCGCCATCGGTTTATAAAGGATGATAGACTTCCCCGCCGCTGCGGCTCGTTCAACCATCTCGGCATGCAGCGATGTTTCTGTTGTAATCACAACCGCAGGAATATCAGATCGTGACAGCAGATCATCTAAGTTTGTATAAGGTTGTAGACCGAATTTTTGGACAGCATCCTGCAACTGTGTTGCGTCGTGGTCCCATCCTGCTGCGACTTCAATACCAAGTTCCTTCTTCTTCTGCCATTCGTCACAAATGGATAGAATGTGCCCATGGGTGAATCCGATAATTCCTACTTTGATTGACATGGTGATGACTCAGACTCCTTCGTTGGGTGTTTATTCCTTCACGCTTCCGAGAACAATCCCTTTTGTGAAATATTTCTGTAAGAATGGATAAATCATGAGAATCGGGAGTGCCCCTAAAAATATTTGTGCGGATTTGAACGTTCTTTCGGACATATTCTCCATTTCACGAAGTGATTCATCGGTTGTGACTTGTGTGAGATCTAAATTAATAACGAGCGTTTGCAAATACGTCTGTAGCGGGATATTCTCTTTTGTATTTATGAAAATCATGCCATCAAACCAAGCATTCCAATGATTTACACACGCAAACAGCGTGATCGTCGCTAGTGCGGGCTTGGACAAAGGCAAAAATATACGCGTGAGGGAAGTCATGAATCCCGCCCCATCAATGAATGCAGCTTCTTCCAACTCTTTAGGGATGCTTCGGAAGAAATTGAGGAGAAGAACCACATTAAATACAGGGACAGCCGACGGAAGAACGAGTGCCCATAGGGTGTCCATGATGCCTGTGTATTTGACAGTCATAAACAGCGGAACCAATCCGCCATGGAATAACATCGTGAATACAACCAACCAGACGTATAATGTGCGGTAAGGGAATACTTTGGCTTCTTTGGACAAAGGATAAGCAAGTAGAATGGTTAATATCATATTGATTGAAACCCCTAGAAGCACCCGTTGCACACTAACCCAGACTGCGTTGGAGAATGAATCATACCTCAGAATAAATTGATAAGAATCAAATGTAAGTTCCCGGGGCCAAAACTTCACTGCACCTGTGCTTACTTCAACTTCCGAACTCAGACTGACTGCCAGCACGTGAACGAGAGGGAGCACGCACAACAAGGAGAGTGTGATCAAGAAAGTGTAATTTAAAACGACGAAAAATCTAGTGATGTAATTGTTTTCTTGAACCATATTTTCACCCTCTTAGAAGATCCTATAATTTGCTAAACGATATGCTAGATAGTATGACGTCGCAATGAGCACTAATGAAATAACTGATTTTAAGAGACCAACAGCGGTAGCTAGTGCATATTGTGCTTGAACGAGACCGATGCGGTACACGAATGTATCAATGATATCCCCAGTTTCATAAACGGCAGGGCTGTATAAGTTAAACACTTGTTCAAACCCAGCGTTAAGAATTTGGCCAATACTTAAAGTGGCAAGAAGTATAATTATGGGCGCCATGCCAGGTAATGTGACATGCCATGTTCTTCGCAACCATGTGGCTCCGTCAACAACTGCAGCTTCATAGAGAGAAGGGTTAACGCTCGTGATTGCTGCCAAATAAACAATTGTACTGAACCCAAAATCTTTCCATAAATCAGACACAACGAGCACGTAAGGAAATAATTGAGCATCCCCTAAGAAAAAGATCGGTTCAAACCCTAACCATTTAATAAAACCATTCACCATACCATAACTAGGAGATAAAATATCAATCAGAATTCCCCCGAGGATGACCCAGGACAAGAAATGAGGCAGGTAAATTAATGTTTGAATGCTCCGCATCATAAATCGGATTCGAATTTCATTCAATAAGATGGCAATCGTGATCGGGAAAATTTGTCCCGCGATCACTTTGAGCAAGGAAATATAGAACGTATTCCAAATAACGGTATCGAAGTTTGGCAGACTGAACATGTAACGAAAATTTTCTAATCCTACCCAGGGAGAATTGAATAAGCCTGTGGCAGGAATAAAATCTTGGAATGCGATGGCAATCCCAAGCATAGGACCATATTGATACACAAGGAGAATGAGTAGTCCCGGGATCACCATAAGATGTAAAGGCCATTGGTTGGAAAATCGTTTGTTGCGTTGAATTCGATTTTGCATGGATTGATCCGCCCTTAAAGATCATTCATTCGGCAAATACGTTTCGCCGAATGAATGTCTGTATAAAATCGTTTTTTTATTGCATTGATTTATACCAATCATTAACTTCTTTCGTCATATCATTGCCGCCTAGCTTCTTCCAATCTTCCATTAACTTCACGAAAGTATCAATCGATTGACCCATAATGATTTTGGTGAATGTTTCATTAATCATGTCATTGAGTGAAGCTTGCCTTTTCACCATGGTAGGTGTTGGATTCGCGTAGAACTCGTCTTTGACAAGATATTTGGCCATATCTTTACGGTTACGATCCACGTTCGACAAGGAACCTAGAGGGCCGAATATTTTCCATTGCTTCCATTCCTTGCCGTCTCCATTCTCATATGCGATGACTTGATTGTAGTTTCCAACTTGTTCGGCATTCAGAATGGATTTATTTCCTGTCTGAATGGCTTGTTTAATTTTACGGTAATTGTCCAAATTCTTGATCGCGCCTTCATTCGAGAAGTTCGCATAACCAAAACTTTGGTAACCTCGGTCGTAATCAAATCTCGCATCAGAGGTCGCCCCCCATCGGCGCTCTCCAATGTAACCAACGAGTTTGACTAACGCTTCTGGATTCTTAAATTTCTTGCTTATGACAAAATATTGTGTAATACCGCCTGGAACTTGTGCTTTCGCTGATTGACCATCCTCTTGACCGATGGGGTAGTAGTGCCAATCCGCCTTGCTTTTATCAACAGATGGTTGCAGGTTCAATGGCAATGCAAAATGGTTTGACGCAATACCTACTTTCCCTGAATTCAAATGCTCCATGTATTGTTGGTTCTGCATAACGGAGAATTCTTTCGTCAGGATTCCCTCTTTGTACCAACGTTGTAACGTCATGAGTGCATTCACCATCTCAGGTTGTGCCGAACTATATACAATTTTTCCTGAAGCATCTTTCATCCAAATGTTGTAGTACGCATTATAACTATTAAATATCCCAAGGAGTGAGCCCAAGTTTGACATGGCTGCAACGCCGTACGTGTCATTCTTGCCGTTACGATCTGGATCACGTTCCATGAATGCTTTCGCAATCATTTCGATGTCTTTAATTGATTTGGGTTCAGGTAAATTCAACGCTTGTAACCAATCTCGACGAACCCAGTACATATGACCTAATGCATCATTCGCTGAAATTCTCGGAATGGCCATAAGCTTGCCATTATAGGTTGCGGAACGTATACCGTTCCCGCCGTCACTGGTCATTCTTGCTTCTAAATCGGGGCTTTTGTACTTTTTGTAAGCAACCGTAAGATCCGCAAGCAATCCCGCATTCACCAATTGTTCCAATTGTATTCCATTGACGATGAATGCATCCGGGATGGAGCCACTAGCAATCGAAACGTTCAATTTTTGGTCATACTGATCTTGATTCCCAACGGTCCATGCATGGTTGTAAACAATATTGAGATCATCTTTAATCGCGCGCGTCCAAATATTGTTGTTGATATTGTCACCTTCTGGGAATGTAATATTCGAAGGAAGAATTCTACCAATATCTAAAGTGATCGGTGATGGGTATTTACCAAAAGGATCTGCCTTCTCTTCAGCAGCTTTTGCGGCTGCAGCGGCTTTAGCGGCTGCAGCGGCTTTAGCGGCTGCGGCTGCTTTCTCAGCTGCTGCTTTGGCGGCAGCTTCTTGTTCTGCTTTGGCTTGCGCTGCAGCATCGGCAGCAGCCTGTTCAGCTGCGACTTTCTCCGCCAACAACTTCTCAGCAGCTGCTTTTTCTTCAGCCGTCTTTGCTTCCGCTAGCAATTGTTCGGCTGCTGCTTTCTCAGCTGCCGCTTTCTCGGCTTCAGCATTGGCAAGGTCTGCAGCAGCTTGTGCAGTCTTCAGTTCTTCTTCTGCCTTTAATGTCGCTTCTTCGGTCGCTTTCTTCTCTGCGTCCGCTGCTTCTTGTTCTGCTTGTTCCACTTGTTCAACCTCTGTTGTTTCGTCCGCTGTCGATTCAGGTGATTCCGTTGCGCCTGAACATGCGGTAACCACTAGCGTTAGAATCAAAAGCCATACCAATAACACTTTGTTCATAAACGATGATCCCCCTCGGTTGGTTGTTAGACACCTTCATTTTAACAACCTCAATTTAAAAAAATAGAATAATATTTCTACCTTTTGTGCACTATTTTTCATGAATTTAAGAATCATTGAAATTGTCTTGAATCGCGAATGCGTTTTCACTATGATCACTATATGACGAAACTGCGGAGGTGAACATCATGAACAAACTGAGGAAAATCTTGTATGGCAGCATCTACTCCAAACTTTTGGTGGCGTTCATGATTGTTATTGTTCCTGTGTTCACGCTCAGCTTGTTTCTGAGTGTTGAGAACGAAAAAATCGTATACGAGAATCTAGCCAACGCCACGACATCCAAGATGGAATTTTATAGTCAATTGTTAGATGTTGAGTTTGTTCGCATCAACAATATGCAGAAGGAGTTAATCAATGACCGAAATCTGATTCGAATTACTGAATTTAATGATGTGATTAGCGAGATTGAATGGCGTGAATCGATCATTAATTTGCAAAACCGACTCAATCAAATCACGGCAACAAGCCCTTATATCAAAGACATCAGTTTGTTTTTCCCGAAACAGAAAGAGAAATTAACAACAACCATTTACACGAACGATATATTGGAAAGTGAATACACCCCATTCACAAAAGATAAGTCACTGATTCAGAACCCCTTAAATTACAAAGAAGATCAATTGTTCTTATCATTTTACTTTTCCCCCTATGCACTGACTTCATTAGAGGAACCTTTGATTCTAATCAATGCACGAGTGAATACCGTTGAAGTTCAGAGCATTCTCCAAAAGATGATGAACAACCAGATGGGTTATGTCTTCTTTATCTCACCGGATATGAAATGGTCCATCTCTGACGGCAGAACAAACCCTCCAGTGTTGGATGTAAAAACGTTAACAACCATGACAGAAAGTTCCCAAGACAATCAAACATTAAATAGGGTTGCCATAGACGGGGTTGAATACTTTGTTTCCCATATTCGTTCAGATGAATATGGGTACCACGTCGCTGTCATGACGCCCATGCGTGAGATGCTTGCTCCACTGAATTATTATCAGCGTGTTTTTTGGATCTTATTGTTTTTCTCCATCGCCATAGTGGTCGTATTTGCTTATTGGATTTATCTTCAAATTCACAAACCTCTAAAATTTTTAATTAAAGGATTTCGTAAATTGGAGCAAGGCCGTTTCCAAATCATACCCGGCCGTAAACGGGAAGATGAGTTTGACCATTTGTACCAACAATACAACTTGATGGTCCAACAAATTGACAAACTTTTTCACGAAGTTGGTGAAGAACGATACCGAGCGAATTTGGCCGAATTGCGTCAACTGCAAGCACAAATCAACCCCCATTTCTTATACAACATCTTCTTTCAACTGAATTGCATGATTGCAGATGAAGATATCGAGAATAGTAAAAAGTTTACGCAAAATTTAGGGCAATATTTTTTCTACATTTTTCATAACAAAAAACAAGAGGTCCCCTTGTCCGATGAAGTGGAATATATCCGCACGTATATCAATATACAATCGTTCCGATTTGAAGATCGGATTGTCGCAACCCTAGAACCTATACCCGAATCCGTAAAGAACCTGCCCGTCCCCAAACTTCTCTTGCAACCCATCGTGGAGAATGCCTATGTACACGCCTTCGGCAACAAAGTTGAACAAGGGACTTTGCATATTTCTTTCGAAACCGAACCTGAAGATCGTATGCTTGTCATATCCATCAAGGATAACGGCCCCGGGCTCTCACCCACGGAGTTATCTAAATTATGTGACGAACTGAAAACCAACGATTCGATACAATCAAGTGCTCTCCATAACACGCACCGGCGACTGCAGATGAAATACGGCGAGCGGGCAAACTTACAACTTAGCAATCTAGAAGGAAAAGGATTTTGCGTAAAAATTATGATTCCGTTGATTGAGAAATTGGAGTGAAACCGTGATGTATAGATTAATGATTGTCGATGATGAGCCCAACATTGTGCGTTCCGTTCAAGATTTTTTATATGAAAAAAGTGAGTTGGATCTCTACATTTTTAACGCTTTTTCGGGTACCGAGGCTTGGAAAGTGATTCAAAAGTCCAAAATGGACATCGTCATTTGTGATATTAATATGCCGGGCATGACTGGCCTGGAGCTGATCCAACATACAATCCATCTTTGGCCCCGATGTAAGT
>JBILCM010000017.1:0-40569 GCA_044353165.1 Paenibacillus sp. | reverse complement strand
CAGAAAGGCAATCGCAATGGATCGATCTTGTGTTGCGCGCTATGAAATGGAATGGGTATGTGTGGGCTGTACCTCATGAATGGAATCCATATGTGCTTCTCCATACGAATCAAAATTTTGAGCGACTCACGGTTGTTGAAGACGATGTGTATGCGTTGGAACTGCTTCAAACTTCGATAAAGAAACGCGCACCATTATTCAACACGACATTGCAGAAAGTTGCTGATGCGCAAGCCGCGGTGGAATCGGTCGTTCGAGGGGAGGGGAGCGCGGCATTCGTCACATTAACGGAGGCGATCCGTCATAGCCCATCCACAAACTCGTCAACTTCAGAACTCTCTGTTTCCGTATTGCAAACGTGGGAGAACGCATTGCCACAAGGAATGATTCCTTATACAGGAGATGGCTTTGTGGTATCCCCGGACTCTTCGTATGTTGCTGAAGCGATGGAGTGGATTCTGTACATGACAGCTCAAGCTGAAACAGCGAAGTACCAGGCACAACCGTGGGAGCGATTGTCTGTTCATCGTAGTGCATTCGGTCTCTCCTCGTTAATGAATCGTGACGCCCAGAGTTTGCAGGTTACTCTAGAAACGCCACCCAACACATTCCCTCTGCCGAGTCTTGTCAGCGGTGATTCGTGGAGTTTGGCAGCGTCGTTGATAGATGCATTAGAGTCCATTCCCGTCGATTATGGGTTTCCGCCTGTCTCAATTGAAGCTTGGATTCCGTCAGTACCTTAGTTAGGTGTGGATACGGCACCACCGAATGGAAGCCGCTGGAATGACATGAGCACTTCCATTTCGCCAGCTAAATTATTCAACGATTGCACGACCAAACTAGGTAACAATTGATTCGGATAGAAGGCCAGATCATACTTTTTCTCTAACGCGCGTTGTGTGGTATCGGGCAAAGCAAAATCGTTAAAGATGATAGACGAAAGTTGAAAACGCAACGCATTGACGGGCTGCGATTCAACCGTGTAATTCCCTTGTACGGTGGCTTTATGATTTTTAACAGAACCTGTCACAACGATACCTTCTGGATTGAAGGTGAAGGTGTATTTTTGGAACAGATCATTGCGTTCCCGTAAGAAAGTATTGAAATCGTCATCTGTCAGGCGAACGATGACGTTCCGCCCCCGCAATTGCAATCGATTGTTATCAGAGAACAACTCTGGCAAATCTACCATGGCTACGCTTAACGCACTTAGCATTTGTTCGAACAACGGAGCGCCCTCTGTCTCCCAGAAGGAGGTCGCTTCTTTGATTTGTTGTAGTTGGATAGCCCGCTCTGCATCCGCAAGTGTGGCCAGTTGCCGGTCGAGTTCGGTTTGGAGTGAGATGATTCGATTGCGCTGGTACGTGTATTGTGCGATGGTGTCGGTCACTTGTTGCTGTTTGGCTTCCAAGGAGGTGATCAATCGTTTGCGGTCTTCTAACGCGGTTGTAAATGCATCCAGTGTTCGCATGTCATTACGAACGATAACGCTGAGATAATCGATCGTGACCAAGAGATCTGAGAACGATTGCATCTCGAACAATAAGAGCCAGATGTTATCACGCTGTCCGACATAGTAGGCTCGCAACACACGGCCTGCGGCTTCCCTGCGCTGTTCCAGGACGGTGCTCTGGGCTTCGAGTTGTTGCTTATTGATGATAATCTCATCCCGCAGATCTGCTTCCTGATCTTTCAGACGTACCAATTCTTTATCTATTTCATAGATCGTCAATCCTTGTTGAACGAAGGAGGACTTTGCGGCTCCGTTGGTTTGTGCTAGGACAGGGCTGATGCTTGTTTGCAGAAAAAGGATGATGAGAAGCATTGCTATTTTTCTACGCAACGAGAACACCGCCTGTCTTGAGAATATGGGTTCCTCTACTATTAGAAGTCTACTATAATTATACAAGCGGTATGACTTTTTGTCTTTATACATCCCCTATGAAAACAATAGGAAATTCGGAGGTCGGAATCATTTGAACCCAACCATAAATCAGTTGAAACCTATCATCATCGAAGAAATTGCGAAATCCGGGGGCGCCCTACCATTTCATCAATTCATGCAGATGTGTTTATACTATCCATCGCTGGGTTACTACGAGACACAACGCAATAAGCTAGGGAAAACAGGAGACTTCTATACAAGCGCCCATATCGGGACTGTGATGGGTCAGTGCATTGCGACGCGGTTGGTGAAAGCTGCCGAACAACTCGGAGCGGTTGACCAGCCGTTGCTGGTTATGGAGTGGGGAGGCGGAGACGGCAGATTGGCTAGCGCCGTGCTCAACACATTGCGAGATCAGTATCCTGCGTGGTATGCACAGATGTCGTTCATGGGGGTTGAGAACAGCGCTGGCCATCGCGCCTTGCAGGGGGAAGCATTACTTGCCCACCAACATAAGATTGAATCGATTACAACTGCGTCGGATGCACGCGTCTGGCAACTGCTGCACGACCGTCCCACCTTGTTATACGCCAACGAACTGTTGGACGCGTTCCCTGTGCACCGGCTGCAATATTGCGGCGGACAATGGTTGGAGATCGCTGTCGCTTGGGATGATGCGTCGCAATCGTTCTATGAGCAGAAAATCTTGGTGCAACAAGTCGAAGTGAAGAATCAGATCGCACGACTCAAGGGTGACTACAAGGAAGGGCAACAAATTGAATTGGGGCTCGCCGCACTTGATTGGATTCACACCATCGGCCAATCGCTACACAACGGTTTTGTGTTGTTAGCCGACTATGGCGATATATCGGATGCGCTGCACACACCGCAACGCATGAATGGCACGTATTTATGTTACCGGAACCATGTCGCCTCCGAAGATCCATACTCGCATATTGGCGAACAAGACATGACTGCGCATGTCAATTTCGAGTGGTGTATGGATCGAGCGGCACAGTCTGGCTTCGAGCGCATCGAACTCGTTACCCAGAAGCAATTTCTCGTTGACAACGGCATTCTTGAGCGGTTGCGTTCTCACGATGGGTTAGACCCTTTCTCGGAAGTGGCGCGCTCGAACCGGGCCATCCGGCAGTTGTTGTTATCCGATGGCATGAGTGAGTTGTTCAAGGTGCTATGTATGGTGAAGCGTTCGAAATAGTGGGTGCGTTTCATGGGGATTTTCGTAATTATTGTTACTAATTTAGAATACGTCAATAGGGGTAGATGTAACGACCCCTAGTTATATTGAACAATAAACACTATGTTTCATTCTGAAAAGATGACTTCGATACAAAGGCTGGATCAGTCCATCCACCAATCATTCAAATCTAAAATTTAGGAAATTGTGGACATATCTTCGCGGGTGATATTTCATGCTATGATACCAACTAACCTTAATGATACGTATCTTGGGTGAATGATTCACTGTAACCGGACTATTTAATTATTCAGATTCATTATCGAATCCAGTATACGTGCTAAATCCTAGTAAATATACTGCCATATTCATTGCCATTTCTTCTGATTCATTTTTTTTACTTTTTGCAATATATTTTAATTCTTCGAAAACCGTATCTTCAGGAACTAATCCTTTTCCGGCATTTTTACAGCTTTTTTAATAATATCTGGCAGGGCAATACAAATTTGATAAAATGCATCTTTTTCACCTGTAACGATTTCATAAAATTTATCAATGCTAACGCGTCTAATGAGTCGATGTCCAACTTGTCTGCTATCAATAGAGGTGCTCCATCATGTGCGCAAGGTGGTCGTTACGTATGTTCAAAAAATGAACATACATGCGTGGCAGTCGGTGCGCATGTTCAAAAAATGGACATATGGATGCGTCAGTTCGTGGTATGCGGCGTGAGGCGTGTGTGTATCGTCAAAAAATGAACATACGGTAGGCTATGGTGAGTTGAGGTAGCTTGGGGTGGCTCGTGCATGTTCAAAAAATGAACATACGGGTGCGTAAGTAAGTGAAATGCGGCGTGGGGCGAGTGAAAATCGTCAAAAAATGAACATATCCACCGAAGACTTCATCAACGGTGGATGATCCTACATCAAATTTCCATTCTAAAGTACGACCAATACGTAAATCCGCTGAACGAGAGGATCAAGTACCCCCAAAACAGCAATATATACGTCCGTTCAGCTAAATTCATATATCCTAAGATCACGAATGCAGCTGCCTGGAAGAAGAATAATATTGCCATCGCAGGCATGTGACCCGCGAGTGCCATCAATCCAATCACCAAGGTCCAAAAACCAAGCACACGAAACATACGCGGCATAACCATTCCTCCTCACGATCAACATTACTACCTGACATTATAGCCTTTGCTTTCCAACATGTAAACGACGGATTCGTGACAGTTTCGTAAACTTTTCTCCTGAAGAACGATGTATGACTGACACTTAATATGGAAATACAATTCAGTATGGAATAGATTCTATGAATTCTAGTATGGGCATAGAGATGAATGGAAGCTCTATACCCGCAACAACGGTCAGGAGGTACACAAGTGATGTCGGCCATTCGCCAAGACGCTTGGAGTTCAGAGGATGATTTGATATTGGCTGAAGTAACATTGCGCCACATTCGGGAAGGAAGCACACAGCTGCAAGCGTTCGAAGAAGTGGGTGAGAAAATCGGGAGAACTGCAGCGGCTTGCGGATTTCGGTGGAACTCTAGCGTTCGCAAGAAATATGTGGCAGCCATTCAAATTGCCAAAGCGCAACGACAAAAAAGAAGTCATGTTCGAAAACCCGCGATGGATGTTGAACATCACATGAGTTCATCCATAGAGAGTACGGAAGAATCGATTTCCTTCGAATCCATCATCCGTTATTTGCGGCAGTGGAAAGGCAACCAATCCGAATTGGTGCGTCAGCTGCGCGGATTGGAGCGAGAACTCATGGACAAAGATGGTGAACTGCTCCGTTTGCGGGAGGAAAACAAAAAGTTATCATCCCAAGTCAATAGTGTACAGACCGATTATCGTGTGGTGAACGATGATTACAAAGCACTGATTCAGATTATGGATCGCGCACGCAAAATGGCATTCCTCATGGAGGAAGACGAAGAACCTAAGTCCCGTTTCAAGATGGATGCCAATGGGAATCTAGAGCGAATCGAATAATTCATGTAACAAGATCCCCATCGTTGTTCTTTGAACGCAAGCGAGGGGACTTTCTCTTTTTTGACGGAATGAACCCTTATGGGTACAATAAAACCACTGGCAAAAAAAGAGGGGATATGTTTGCGATTCGAATCTTTCCATTCGAAACAACGAAATCCGATAGCACAAAGTTATGACCAGGAACAGCACAACATCCTGGGCCGCTTCGACTTTCCGCTGACCAAGACTCATCCGAATTGGTCAGATCGGGTGACGTGGTTGGAGCAGAACGAGCACCGCAGAGCTTCGCGCGAACGAATGGCAGAAGTACTCTCTGCTTATAATATGAAGCACAACAACACCCCTGAAGTCATCGCTTCATTGAAGAAATTGCGAGATCCTCGTGCGCTTGTCGTGACGGGCGGCCAACAAGCTTGCTTGTTTACCGGACCGTCTTTCGTCGTGTATAAAGCCATTACAATCATCCAAACCGCTCGTCAGTGTGAAGCGATGCTAGGTCGACCCATTGTACCTGTATTCTGGATTGCAGGTGAGGACCATGACTGGGATGAAGTTCGCCAAACCCAAATGCTTACACCCCAATTAACGATAGAGCGTATTATGCTAGAAAGTCAAAGCCCCGACAGCACGTCCGCCAAACGCACATCCATTAGCCGCACACCCATTGCATTGGAAGCGTGGAAGCAAGTCATTGAAGCGATGTCGCAAGCATTGCCGGGAACAGAGTTTAAAGAAGGCATAATCAGCAAGCTTGAACGCATTGCGTTCTCGTCAACTACGTTGGTTGAAGCGTTCGCAAAGACGTGCTCGCTACTCTTTGGATCCTACGGGTTGCTCGTATTGGATTCGGATGATCCCGCTTTGCGAGAGCTTGAGGCACCTATGTTTCGAGAGATGATCACGCATCATCAGCAACTGACTGACGCATTGAAATTGGGCGAGCAAGCAGTAGCCGCCGCGGGATTTCCAATCCAAGCCCAGACCGTTCAACATGGATTGCAGTTGTTTGTGTTTCATGACGGTGAGCGTAAATTGTTGTATCGCGACGGCGATCAGCTGTTCGATCGCAAGAGGACGATTCAGCTTGATGTTCATGATGCGATTCGTCTTGTGGAGCAACAACCGCAAAACTTCAGCAACAACGTCTTTACGCGCCCCTTGATGCAAGAATACTTGCTACCATGTCTTGCTGTCGTGCTTGGCCCAAGCGAGATTGCTTACTGGAGTACACTTAAAGAAGCCTTCCATGTTTTTGCAATGCGACAACCCGTCGTTGTTCCTCGCACAGAGATTACGCTAGTGGAAGGCACAGTTCAGAAGCAGCTCGATAAGTTGGGCCTGACCATGGATGATGTCTATACGCGTTTGGATGCACTGCAACAACAATGGTTGAACGCGCAAGATACCCACCGCCTGGAACAGCGCTTTACCCAGGTGCGCACAACGTTCATAGAAATGTATCAACCTTTGGTCACCACAGCCGAATCGATTAACCCGAGCCTCAAGAAGCTGGGTGAAACCAATCTTGATAAAATCCTAGAGCAAATTCGCTACTTCGAAGCGAGAACGCAAGATGCGGCTTTGCAGCAACATGAAGCGGGTTTGCGCCATTGGGATCGCATTCGCTATTCGATTGTGCCACATGACCAACCGCAAGAACGGGTATTAAATTTTTTTCAATATATGGTCAAATACGGACGGCCTTGGTTCGATCAGTTGGTTGAACAATGGCTGATCGAGCTGGATCCGCAGCAATCGACACATTATGTGCTCTATACATAAATTTGAATCATCGAAGGAGGAACTCATGTATGAATCAACTCGAAACAAGCATCATCGCAGACCCGAAGCTGGCCCCCGAAGGTCGGCTGAAGATTGAATGGGTGCAGGCCCATATGCCCGTCCTTAACCGGATTCGAAGTCAGTTTGAACGGGAACAGCCTTTTCGCGGTTTGAAGGTGGCCATTTCACTTCATCTGGAAGCCAAAACAGCGTATTTAGCCAAAGTGATTCAAGCGGGCGGTGCGCAAGTTGCCATCACAGGAAGCAACCCGCTATCCACACAAGATGATGTTTGTGCAGCGCTCGTTGAAGACGGGATTACGGTATTCGCCAAATACAACCCAGACCCGCAAGAATACAAGTCATTCATGATCAGAACGTTAGAAACAAAGCCTGATCTGATCATTGATGACGGCGGAGATTTGGTCACGATTTTGCATGCTGAACGACAGGATTTGCTATCGCAAGTCCGCGGTGGAGCTGAAGAAACGACGACGGGCATTCTCCGACTCAAATCGCTTGAGCGTGAAGGGAATCTGCGGTTTCCCATGATTGCAGTTAACGATGCGTATTGTAAGTATTTGTTCGACAATCGTTACGGCACAGGACAATCCGTATTCGATGGGATCAATCGGACGACGAATCTTGTGGTTGCTGGCAAAACGGTCGTGGTCAACGGCTACGGTTGGTGCGGCAAAGGTGTCGCGATGCGAGCGAAGGGGCTTGGAGCGAATGTCGTTGTGACCGAAATTGATGCGATTAAAGCGGTTGAGGCGTACATGGATGGATATGCCGTCATGCCGATGGCGGAAGCTGCGAAAATAGGCGATTATTTCATCACCGTTACCGGGAATAAAGATGTCATTCGGGGCGAGCATTACGATGTGATGAAGGATGGTGCAATCCTTAGCAATGCGGGACATTTTGACATCGAAGTGAATATTCCTGAGCTTGAAGCGCGTGCTGTTGCGCGTAAGACGGTAAGGCGCAATATTGAGCAGTTTCAACTCAAGGATGGACGAAAGCTGTATTTGCTAGCAGAAGGACGTCTCGTGAATTTAGCGGCGGGCGATGGTCACCCTGCAGAAATCATGGATATGACGTTCGCCTTGCAGGCGATGGCACTAAAATACGTCAACGAAAACTACGAGCGCATCGGCCACAAAGTTGAGAATGTCCCTTATGAGACGGACGAACAAGTCGCGCGTTATAAGCTCGAGGCGTTAGGGATGGGGATTGACACGCTGACATCTGAACAGAAGTCTTATCTCAATAGTTGGGGCGTGCATTAATCAATTAATTTCATAAAATATTTTTTTAGAAATCCTGCTGATGAAGCAGGATTTTTATTTTTTAGGGCGAAATTAAATAAAAGTGGTGGAAAGTGGAGGCAAGTGGTGAATTTCGGATGAAGGGATGTGATCATGCCATGTTCATGGGTGAATATCAACACAGTGTGGATGAGAAAGGACGCATGATCATTCCTGTGAAGTTCCGCGATGCGCTTGGTTCTAATTTCGTCATGACGCGAGGACTTGACCAATGTTTGTTCATGTATCCTATGGCGGATTGGAGCGTCTTGGAGCAGAAGTTGAAGGCGTTGTCGTTAATGAAGTCAGATGCGCGGGCCTTCACGAGATTTTTCTTCTCCGGAGCTGTCGAATGTGAACTCGATAAGCAGGGAAGAGTAAACATACCTGGGAATCTCCGAGAACACGCGAAGATCGACAAAGATTGTGTTGTCATTGGTGTTTCAAACCGCGTGGAAGTTTGGGACAAGGCGGCATGGGAATCGTATTTTCACCAGTCTGAGGATTCATTCAACGAAATTGCTGAGAAGCTGGTTGACTTTAATTTTGAAGTGTAAGCATGGAACACGAGGTGTGGGATGGTATCGTTGTTTGCTCATATTACAGTGCTAAAACAGGAGGCTGTAGACGGCTTGGGCATTCGTCCCGATGGGGTCTATGTCGATTGTACGTTAGGCGGTGCAGGTCATAGCCTATCGATTGCTCAAAGACTTGGACCGGGCGGAAGATTGTTTGCGCTGGATCAAGATGAGGCGGCCATTGCTCACGCGCACACCGTGTTGGCGCCTCACAAAGATAAAGTCACGATCGTTCGTTCCAATTTTCGTGAATTGCGTCATGTTCTAGCCCATCACGATGTGCAGATGGCAGACGGATTTTTGTTCGATCTTGGCGTATCCTCTCCACAACTGGACGAAGCCGATCGCGGCTTTAGTTATCATCAGGATGCACCGCTCGATATGCGGATGGATCGATCCATTCCACTGACAGCTTATGACATTGTCAACGAATGGTCGGAGCAAGAGATCAGCCGTATACTTTTTGAATATGGAGAAGAACGTTATAGCAGGCGTATCGCACGCGCGATCATTGAAGCACGTAAGGCATCCCCGATTCGAACAACGGGAGCGCTCGTCGAACTGATTAAGTCCGGTATTCCTGCGGCAGTCCGTCGCACGGGGGGGCACCCAGCCAAACGATCGTTTCAAGCGTTGCGTATTGCTGTGAATGATGAGTTAGGTGCATTCGAAACGGCCATCGAACAAGCTATCGAATGTACGAAATCGGGTGGACGTATCAGTGTCATTACGTTCCATTCGTTG
Organism: Paenibacillus sp.; assembly: GCA_044353165.1. Lineage (GTDB taxonomy): Bacteria > Bacillota > Bacilli > Paenibacillales > YIM-B00363 > JBILCM01. Next base: position 31,067 of record JBILCM010000017.1, on the reverse strand, counting down.
GAGGATCGGATTTGCAAGCGAGCTTTTGCAGCTCGATTGGGCCGGTGTACATGTCCGCCCGATTTGCCCCGCTGCGCATGCGGTGCCAAGGGCATTCTCCGGCTCATCAACAGAAAGCCAATTGAGCCTTCTGAAACGGAATGTGAAGCAAATCCAAGAGCCCGATCGGCCAAATTGCGAATTGCTGAAAAAATATAGGTAGATTTTTAGGGGGATTAAGGGATGTCTTTACAAATGCATGGGAATCTGGCACTGAATGACCGCCATGTAGAAAAACAACAACAAACAAAAACAGAGCGCAATGTCACCAGGAAAGTGAATCGAGCAAAACCGTTACCTACACCGGAGAAAATCGTATATTTGGCCACGGTGTTTGCGTTCTGCTTGGTTGCGGGGTTGATTGCATTCCGATATACCGCTATATTTGAAGTAAATACACAGATTGTTCAGACCGAGACGCAAATTCATCAACTTCAGGATAATACTGCGTTGTTGAAGAATGAGATTGCAAGTCTGCAAGACCCTGAACGGTTGATTGAGACGGGCATACAACTCGGGTTGAGTTTGCCACAACTGACACCGACAACAACGAAGACAATCGTGGCTGGAGATCAAGGACAGATTGCGATTCGTTAATTTGAGCTGAAGTAGGAGAATACGTATGCAAAAAAAAATTAGAGTGCGGTCCATAATCATAGGCGGATTCCTCACTCTTCTTTTCCTTGCCGTGATCGCGAGATTGTACGTGACTCAAGTGGTTGACGCCGCATCGCTTCAAGAGAAGGCAACCGACATGTGGGATGCACAACGCGCGTTACCCGCAAGTCGGGGGACCATCTATGATCGGAACATGCAAGTGTTGGCAGGCGACGCATTAGCTTATACGGTCGCTGTCAATCCGAAGGTGATCCATGGTTTCGGATTGGCCCAAGAGGTCGCCGCCGGACTTTCCAAAATATTGCAAAAACCGCAAAAAGAATTATTCGAGCAAGTGACCAGACAAAATGCAGATGGTGAATGGTTGGTCAATGTAGAGGTGCGCCGTGAAGGTTGGAAGATTGATAAAGCGACTGCGGACCGTATTTTGGCATGGAAAAAACAATTTGCGCAAAACCACAACATTGCGGGTCGAGATTGGCCGGGTGTTGTACTGTTCGAGGAAAAAACGAGAGTGTATCCCAAACATACCCTCGCATCTCACATTTTAGGTTATGTAGATAAAGACGGGAAGCCCTGGATGGGACTTGAGTTGACATTGAATGACACCCTAAGTGGCACCCCAGGTTCTATTGTGTATCAGCGCGATCGCAAGGGACAGAAACTGCCAGGTTCAAAACCTGAACTGGTGCCCCCGATCGATGGGAAAGATGTTGTGCTTACGATTGATCAGACCATTCAACACTTTGCTGAGATGGCCATCAGCAAGGCTTATCAGACATTCAAACCCAAGAGTATGACTGCCATTGTCGTCAATCCGAAGACGATGGAGGTGTTGGCACTCGCGAATGTACCGAATTTCGACCCGAACGAATATTGGGAATATGATGTGTCCAAAAACTTTGTAAATACGGCGATTCAATCTCGGTATGAACCCGGATCCACATTCAAATTGGTGACGTTAGCCGCTGCTGTGGATCAGGGAATTTTTAAACCAGAAGATTTGTATCAATCGGGTTCCATTCAAGTATTAAGGGACAAGATTAGTGATCATCGGCGGGGTGGTTGGGGCAAAATTACGTACTTGGAGGGCGTGCTTCGTTCAAGTAATGTCGCGTTCGTGAAACTCGGTTATGAACAGTTAGGCGAAAAGTTGCTCAGGGAATACATCGTGAGGATGGGTTTTACGGTCCCGACAGGCATTGATCTCCCCGGTGAAGTGGGTAGCGTCGTTAATTTTCATTATCCATCGGAAATAGCGACGGCGACGTTCGGGCAAGGCCAAGTCATTGTAACGCCGATTCAGCAATTATCTGCTTATGCGGCGATTGCTAACGGGGGGAATTTAATGAAGCCCTACGTTGTGAAACGCGTGATTGATTCACAGACGAATGAAGTGATTATGGAACGAAACCCCGAATTGATTCGTGAAGTGGTATCGAATGAAGTGGCTCAAGAAATCACAGGTTATTTGGAGCAAGTTGTTTCGGATCAAGAGAGAGGCACAGGCAAGAGAGCTTATTTGCAGGGGTATCGGGTAGCTGGGAAAACCGGAACCGCAAACAAAGTTGTTGATGGCCAGTATGCTTCCGGGCAATGGGTGGTTTCTTTCATTGGATATGCACCTGCGAATGATCCGCAAATTGCGGTTGCGGTTATTGCAGATGCGCCTGATCTGGGAGGCAACTCGAATCGGGCCGGGGAAGTGACGGCGCCTGTCTTCAAGGAAATCGTCTCTCAAAGCCTGCGCCACCTGGGGGTGTCGCCCCAAGAGCAAGTGGAGGATGAGATTGCCGCAACGACAGATCCAACGAAAACAATTCCCGATATGACTGATTTGAATACCGATGCCGCGATACAGGAGTTGAAGGCGCGCGGATTTGTTGTCTCCCAGATTGGCAACGGCGGGAAGGTTTTAGGACAATATCCGCTCCCCGGGGAGAAACGTTATGGCACGACGAATGTATACCTGCTCACCGTGCCCAAGGAACAGGCAACGGCACCGAATTTGGTTGGACAAAGTTTGCGCGATGTTGTGCAACTGTGTCTATTGCTGGGTTGGAAATGCAAAGCCGAAGGTGAAGGTTTCGTTGTTCGTCAAGAAGTTGAACAACATTCTGAAGGTTTCATATTGAAGGTTGTCTTGAAGCCGACTATTGCATCGGGTGTGCAACAACATGCACAGACAAAACCACAACCGATGTCACCAGACTGACATCAAGGTTGATTCAGGCTTGTTCTACCCCCTGACTCCATTGAATAGTTTTAAGAAGAGAAAGACTATTCATAGAGAAAGGGAGAGGGTTTATGCGCATATCGGGTGTCATGTTGCGCCGACGACTCTACCTCGGATTGTTACTAGGAACCGGATTGTTTGTCGTGTTAATTGCGAGGCTCGCATGGGTGCAATTTGGAACAGGTCCTGAATTGGCACAGAAAGCGGAACAATCATGGAGGCGGGAAATTCCATTCCAAGCGAAACGCGGGGAAATATGGGATCGCCATGGCGAACGTCTCGCGTACAATATTAGCACGCCGACGATCATGGCTATTCCCGCGCAATTGAAGCAACCGGAACTTACGGCGACGAAACTTGCCGCAACGTTGAATATGCCTAAGGAGCAACTGATGAAGCTAATCACGAAGCGGGAATTGATCGTTCGTATCCAACCGGGAGGTCGTAAAATTTCAACAGAGAAAGCGCAAGAAGTCCGAAATTTGGCCTTACCAGGGATCGTCGTGGCAGAAGATAATCAACGTTATTACCCTTTCGATGAATTGGCAGCACACATTCTCGGGTTTACAGGTATTGACAACCAGGGATTGACAGGCGTTGAAGCCAAATACGATGATAAGCTTCGGGGTTTGGGTGGAAGCATTGCGTTCCTCTCCGATGCCAAGGGAGGTATCATGCCGAATTCCTCGGATACATACCTTCGCCCAAGGGACGGCTTGAACCTTCAATTGACGATCGACAAACAAATCCAGACATTCATGGAACGCGAACTCGATCAAGCGATGGTTCAATATCAACCCAAACAGATCATTGCCATCGCCGTTGATCCCAATACCGGTGAAGTATTGGCTATGGCGAGCCGCCCAAGCTATAACCCTGGGCAATACCGTAAAGTGCGCTCAGAAGTGTATAATCGCAACTTACCGATTTGGATGACTTACGAGCCGGGGTCAACATTCAAAATTATTACGCTAGCCGCGGCACTAGAGGAAGGTAAAGTGAAGTTTAAAGAAATGTTCCATGATCCCGGGTCGATTGAGGTTGCGGGCGCGAAACTACGATGTTGGAAACGCGGCGGACATGGTTCCGAGACATTCCTTGAAGTCGTTGAAAATTCTTGCAATCCGGGATTTGTTGTCATGGGACAGCGTCTTGGGAAGGAAACGTTATTCAAATACATTCAAAATTTTGGCTTCGGCACAAAGACAGGTATCGATCTCGCAGGTGAAGAGAATGGGATTTTGTTTAAACTGAATCGGGTTGGTCCAGTTGAATTGGCAACGACTTCGTTCGGCCAAGGGGTTTCTGTAACACCCATACAACAAGTGATGGCAGTTTCTGCGGCCATTAATGGCGGAAAACTGTATCGGCCGCATGTCGCTAAAGCATGGATTCAGCCTGAGACAGGCGCAATCATTCAAGAAATACAACCCACGCTTGTGAGGGATCATATCATTTCGGCCCAAACTTCTGAGCAAGTTCGGATGGCGCTCGAAAGCGTTGTAGCCAAAGGAACGGGACGAAATTCGTTCATCGATGGCTTCCGTGTCGGGGGCAAAACCGGTACAGCACAGAAAGTCATCAACGGCCGATATTCTGCGAATGAACACATCGTTTCGTTCATTGGCTTTGCCCCTGCCGATGACCCGAAGATCGTCGTATACGCGGCAGTGGATAATCCGAAGGGTCTCCAATTTGGCGGATTGATTGCAGCCCCCATCGTGCAACGCATCATGAGAGACAGCCTCAATTATATGGGAGTATCGCCTCGCCAAACACAGTTGGAGAAGAAATACATATATGGTGATATGCGCATGGTTGAGGTGCCCGATCTGATTGGACGAACAACGACGGAAATTTACCAAAACTTAAATATGAACTTTATACTTGCCAAGTATGGTGCTGGCAAGACAGTCATTATGCAGGAGCCTAAGGCGGGTACGAAGTTACCGCAAGGTTCCACGATCCAAATTTATTTATCCAATCCTTAGAAGGAGGAAGCGGTATGCAGCTGCACCAAATTGCATCTCTTCTGCGCACGTCGCGCATTGTCGGCGATGGAGGAGTTCATATTGCAGATGTGACACTCGATTCTCGACAAGTGAAACAAGGTGATTTGTTCGTATGTATTCCGGGATATTCGCACGACGGTCATCTGTTTGCAGCGAAAGCGGTGGAATCAGGTGCAGCGTCGCTTGTGGTCGAACGTGAATTGCCGCTTGCGGTTCCGCAGTTGCTCGTATCCGATGCAAGATACGCCGCAGCCATCATCGCAAAGCACCTCTTCCATGACCCCAGTAGAAACATCCGCATGATTGGCATCACCGGCACGAATGGCAAGACGACAACGTCTATGATGATTGAACATATTCTGAATTACGTGGGCCACAAGACGGGTTTGATGGGAACCATTCGCACCCGATTCGATGGATTTGTTGAACATGCATCGCAGACGACTTCCGATGCTATTGCATTGCAACGTATGTTACGCCGTATGTCCGATCGGAACATGGCGTATTGTGTCATGGAAGTGTCCAGTCATGCGTTGGATCAAGGACGGGTGCTGGGCATTGATTTTCGTAGCGCTATTTTTACAAATCTAACGAGAGATCACCTCGACTATCACAAGACGATGGAACAATACATCGAAGCCAAAGGGTTATTGTTTTCCAGACTAGGTAACGCAGCCGAACATGGACCATCAGATCGGAAATTTGCAATTTTAAATGCGGATGATCCGGTATCAACTATATATCGGAGACAGACGGCTGCGCAGGTGATCACGTATGGCATCGAGCATACAGCGGATGTGCGTGCAGAGCAAATTCAACTGACCCCGAAGGGGACGTCTTTCTTCATACGTAGTTTTGCGGGTGAAGAACAGTTTCATTCTGCCATGGTAGGCAAGTTTAATGTGTATAATATGTTGGCTGCCATTACCGCAGCGTTGCTAGAGGACATCCCGTTGTCCTTGATCAAGGAAGCTGCAGCCCACTTTCCCGGTGTTGAAGGGCGAGTGGAGCGGGTAGAAGCAGGGCAGCCGTTCACCGTCATTGTCGATTATGCGCATACGCCGGATGGTTTGTTGCATGTGTTACATACGATCAAGGAACTCTCACAAGGTCGAATCATTACCGTATTTGGCTGTGGGGGAGACCGCGATGCCACCAAGCGCTCCATGATGGGGCGCATTTCGGCAGAGTTTAGTGATTTCACGATTATCACTTCGGATAATCCTCGATCAGAAAATCCAGCAACGATAGCGGAGACGATCGCATCAGGATGTCTTGAGGCAGACGCTTCAGCAAAGCGTCATGAAATTATCCTCGATCGGCGCCTCGCCATTAAGAAAGCGGTTGAAATGGCCAACCCTGAAGATGTAGTATTAATTGCGGGTAAAGGTCATGAGACGGTCCAAATCATCAATGGAATTTCGGTTCCGTTCGATGATCGTGCACAAGCTCGTGCCGCGATTGAGGAGGCAAAAACATGATAAGGACCACGTTAACTGACGTGGCGGTTATGGTTGAAGGAGAACTTAAATCCGCTGATTTGAATATAGAAGGTGTGTCGATTGACACGCGATCTTTGCAGGTAAACAACTTGTTTGTTCCGATCATTGGAACACGTCTGAATGGACACAATTATGTGACAGAAGCTCTTTCGAATGGGGCGACTGCTTTCCTTTGGCAACGTGATCAAGGGGAACCGCCGGACGGGTCATGTGTGATTGTTGAGGATACATTAACCGCATTGCAGCAGCTGGCATCAAACTATCGATCGAGGTTAAAAACACGTATCGTAGGTATTACAGGCAGCAACGGCAAGACATCGACCAAAGATATGGTCGCCGCTGTGTTGGGTGCTGCGTTGCATGTATATAAAACACAAGGCAATTTTAACAACCATATCGGATTACCGCTCACACTTCTGTCTCTGCCGGAGGATGTGGATGTTGCGGTTGTGGAGATGGGGATGAGCAGTCGCGGAGAAATTGAACTTTTAACGAAGATGGCGCGCCCGGATGTTGCGGTCATTACGAACATTGGTGAAGCGCATCTGCTGCAGCTGGGCTCGCGAGAGGAAATTGCCAAGGCCAAATTGGAAATCGTTCACGGACTGCGCGAGGGCGGGCTGTTGATCGTCAATGGTGATGAACCGCTAATCCAAGCCGGTCTTCATCAAATCGTAACACCATTATCTTTGCAGATTGTTCGATTCGGGGAATTACCGCATTGCGACTTGCGTCTGGAAGACATCGTGTTCACGACTGAACATACGAAATTTCGGTGGCAAGGCGCATCATGTTGGTATACAATTCCAATGCTAGGGAAGCACAATGCGATGAATGCACTTGCCGCAATCGCAGTGGGGCGCGCATTTCAATTGGATGAGGAAGCGATTGTTCGAGGTTTGGCTGCCGTTCAACCTTCAGGAATGCGGATCGAACGCGTCCTCGGGAAGAACGATTCGATGTTGTGGAATGATGCCTACAATGCCAACCCATCCTCCATGCGCGCTGCTTTGGATTTGCTCTCCTCGATGCGGGGTTACCGCCGTAAAATTGCAGTACTTGGCGATATGCTGGAGCTGGGTCCGACGGAACAAGAACTCCACAAGGAAATCGGGCGTTCGATAACGTCGGAACAGATCGACTACGTTTTTACATGCGGTCCTCTGGGGAAATATATTATTGAGGGCGCATTAGAAACATTCGACCGTCAACGTGTGCAACATTACACATCGAAGGAAGAACTTACGCTTCGACTAGCGGGTATGCTTGAACGAGACGATCTGATTTTAGTAAAAGCATCAAGAGGCATGAAATTCGAGACCATCATCGAACAATTACGGGTTCAACCGTAGAAAGGGGAAACCTGTGGAACTGCATCCGATCTTGTTGACGACAGGTGTATCCTTCTTGTTGACTGTCATTCTAGCGCCACTGTTCATCCCATTTTTGAGGCGGCTGAAATTTGGACAACAAATCCGCAAGGAAGGACCCCAAGGACATCAGAAAAAAGCAGGGACGCCTACGATGGGCGGCATCATCATTCTGATCGCAGCAACGCTCGCTTTTCTTCGTTTTGCCGAACAGTCCTCCGATTTTTTTGTTTTGTTGGTCGCATGTCTTGGATTTGGGTTGGTCGGTTTTCTGGATGATTACATTAAGGTTGCTTTTAAACGATCGCTAGGCTTGACGGCAGTGCAGAAATTGATCGGTCAGTTTTTGTTTGCTGCCATCACTTGCGTACTGCTCTTCCAAGATGGTCACAACACGGATCTGATGATTCCAGGTACAAGTTTTATCATTCCGTTAGGATTGTTGTACTATCCATTCATTATGGTCATGATGGTCGGTATGGCGAATGCGGTTAATTTTACAGACGGTCTGGACGGGTTATTGTCAGGCACCAGTGCAATTGCGTTCGGTGCATTGGTCATCATAGCGATGATTCGCACCGAGCACGAAGCGGCATTCTTCGCATCCGCGATGATCGGTGCATTGCTTGGGTTTCTTGTTTTCAATGCGCATCCAGCCAAAGTTTTTATGGGCGATACAGGAAGCCTCGGTATTGGTGGCGGGATTGTCGCGGTAGCTGTCTTGACGAAGACGGAACTGTTGTTGTTGCTTATCGGCGGCGTATTCGTGATCGAGATGATGTCCGTGATCATTCAAGTGGTGTCCTTCAAAACAAGGGGAAAGCGTGTTTTTCGAATGAGTCCGATTCATCATCATTATGAACTTGTGGGCTGGTCTGAATGGCGCGTTGTTGTGACTTTCTGGGCCGCTGGTCTGTTGTTGGCTGCACTTGGAATTTTTATTAACGAGGGGTTGTAATTTTATGTTGCATCCGGAACGCTATCGAGACTGCTCCGTGCTTGTGCTGGGGCTTGCTCGCAGCGGCGTGGCTGTCGCACAACTGTTTCATAAAGCGGGTGCGAAAGTGATTGTCAACGACATGAAAGAACGTTCATTGTGCCCTGAGGCTGAACCGCTTGAAGCCTTGGGGATTTCCGTTGTTTGCGGCTCCCATCCCCTTGAACTCATCTCCCAAGAAGTGCGCCTTTTGGTGAAAAATCCGGGTATACCTTACTCGAATCCGCTTGTTGCCAAAGCGATATCGCTAGGTATCGAAGTGGTGACGGAGATTGAAGTTGCATCTCACATCGCATCTTCACCGCTCATTGGCATTACCGGTTCGAATGGCAAAACCACGACAACCACGTTGGTGCATCTTATGCTCTTGGAGGCTGGTATGGGTGCGATTTTGGCGGGCAACATCGGAAGAGCACTCACCGAGGCGGTGCAATCCGTTCATGCGAATGAATGGTTGGTGACGGAGTTAAGCAGCTTTCAGTTAAAAGGAACAGTGGATTTCCATCCGCGAATTGCATGTTTGTTGAATTTGTATGAAACACACCTGGACTACCACGGTACGTTGTCAGACTATGAAAGCTCCAAAGCCCGGTTGTTTCACAACCAAACAGCTGAAGACTTTGCAGTGATCAACCTCGATGATGCCTATTGCCAACGAATCATGCCATCTCTTCAAGCAAACCTGTTCCCATTCTCTGCAAAACGACAACTATCCCGCGGCGTCTTTATACGGAATCAGCATATCGTCTGCACAGATCCGCATCAAGACTACACAACAACGAGTCCATTACGGGACGTGATCTCCGTTGCGGATGTATTGCTTCGTGGCGCGCATAATATCGAGAATGCACTCGCTGCCGTAGCCATTGCTTTGCTTGCCGGGGCGGATCTGCAATCCATTCGTCAAGTGCTTTCGACATTCCGTGGGGTTGAACATCGATTGGAATTTGTGCGTGAACATGATGGGGTCGTTTACTACAATGATTCAAAGGCGACGAACGCTGTAGCGACCGTAAAATCGATAGAGGCTTTTCATGGACAACCGATCGTCCTTATTTGCGGCGGTCTGGACCGCGGTTCAGACTTTCATGAATTGCTCCCCATCCTAAGGAACCATGTGAAGGCGGTCGTAACCTTAGGGGAAACACGCGAGAAATTGTTGGAGGTTGCAGCACAAGCAGGAATACGCAAGCGTAAATCCGTTGAAACTGAACATGCAAACATCTGTATTCAACAGGCTGTAGAAGCGGCGAAGACACTTGCATCACAAGGAGATGTGGTCCTGTTATCAACAGCATGTGCGAGTTGGGACATGTTTCCTTCCTATGAGGTCAGAGGGAGCATGTTTAAGCATTCTGTGCATACCTTGTAAAGAGGTTTGTACAATGCGAAGAGGTGTCGCTTATGTCTACCATGCGATCATTGCCCGATGTTTACATCGTGCTCATTACCATGATGTTGCTTAGTATAGGTGTTACGATGGTCTACAGTGCCAGTACGGTGATTGCGTTTCATGATTATGGCGATAAGTTTTATTATTTGTATCGACAGCTGATTTTTGCGGGACTTGGTCTTGTGGCGATGTTCGTGACCTTGCATATTGATTATTGGGTTTGGAAGAAGTACGCTGTAGTAGGTCTGATCATTTGTTTTGCGTTGTTGCTGATTGTGCTGATTCCTGGCGTTGGCGTCGTCCGCGGGGGCGCGCGCAGTTGGCTAGGGATTGGCAGTCTAGGTATTCAACCTTCGGAATTTATGAAATTGACCATGATCATATTTTTGGCGAAAGTATTGTCTGAGAATCAAGTGCGTTTGAACCATTTTTGGACAGGGCTGTTTCCATTGCTTGGCATTCTCGCACTTGCTTTTGGATTGATTATGTTACAACCTGATCTTGGCACGGGTGCCGTTCTGCTCGGTGCCGCATTGATCGTGATTTATATGGCGGGGGCTCGGCTTTCTCACCTTACAGCACTTATGCTCACAGGTGTAGGTGGGTTTGTTGCCTTAATTATCGCAGCACCTTATCGAATGAAACGAATTACGGCATTCATGGATCCATGGTCTGACCCGTTAGGAGCGGGTTACCAAGCGATACAATCGTTGTATGCCATTGGACCCGGAGGTTTACTTGGTCTGGGATTCGGTCAGAGTCGTCAGAAATTTAGTTATTTGCCTGAACCCCAGACAGACTTTATTTTTTCCATTGTCGCTGAAGAACTTGGCTTTATCGGGGGATCGTTTATTCTCTTGCTATTTTTATTGTTGTTCTGGAGAGGCATCCGTGTGGCGATCATGGCTCCTGACGCATTCGGCAGTCTGCTAGCAGCAGGTATTATCGGAATTATTGGTGTGCAGGTGTTTATCAACATTGGGGTTGTGATCGGACTCATGCCTGTCACGGGAATTACACTGCCGTTGATAAGCGCTGGAGGGTCTTCGCTCACTTTACTGTTAACCGCCATTGGCGTGCTACTTAACATCTCTCGACATGAGAGATAGGCCTTTGTCACACTCTACTTGCATGAAACATACCATAGTGTATGACTGAGACATCGATTGCTTGTGTTCCCTACGAAACGTAACGAGTAAGGAGGTATTCCCAATGCAGGCATTGATCCAACAACTGCAGGAAGCTCAAGTCGGAGAGATGAAAATCATGGAGCCGTTAAAAGATCATACGACATGGGAAATTGGCGGGCCCGCAGATATACTCATCACACCAACAGGGAAACACGAACTTGCGAAAACCATTCAATTGGCCATTGAGCATCACACAGCCTGGACGGTACTAGGCCGAGGTTCGAATGTACTTGTATCCGATCTTGGGATTCGCGGAGTTGTCATCAAATTGGGAGATGCATTCGATTACGTTCGGTATGACGGCTCGCTCGTCATTGCAGGCGCCGCATATTCACTGATCAAATTGTCTGTCATGACGGGTAGAGAAGGATTAACGGGACTGGAGTTTGCTGGGGGGATTCCAGGTAGCGTTGGTGGAGCCATCTATATGAATGCGGGAGCACACGGTTCCGACGTCTCACGAATTTTGAAATCCGCTGAAGTTTTGCTAGAAAATGGTGAGCTGGCTGTTTGGGGAAATCAAGACTTTCAATTTCGTTATCGGCATTCTGTACTTCAGGGTACGCCCAAGGTTGTTCTGGAGGCTACTTTCGAGCTCGCTCCGGGCGATCGGAGAGAGATTGCTGCGGCGATGGCCGCATTCAAGGATCGCCGTTTGCGCACACAACCTTTGAAGTCGGCATGTGCTGGAAGTGTCTTTCGTAATCCGGAGGGACATTATGCTGCTAAATTAATTGAACAGGCAGGATTAAAAGGCTTTCGTGTTGGAGAAGCGGAAGTTTCCACGCAGCACGCTAATTTTATCGTTAATACTGGCAATGCAACGGCGGAAGATGTGCTCGCGCTTATTAGGAACATTCAACAAACTGTGGAAGAGCAGACGGGCATTCGCTTAGTCCCGGAAGTGTTGGAGGTTGGCGAGCGTTAATCCGGAGGTGGCACATTGGAGAAATTCGTAATTGAGGGCGGCCGACCGCTCAGCGGCACAGTTCCTATCGTGGGAGCTAAGAATGCTGCACTTCCCATTCTTGCGGCAACTGTACTCGCACAAGGGCCAATTTTGATCGATAACATGCCTCATTTGCTCGATATTCAAGTCATGCTGGACATTCTGCGTTCGTTAGGTGTTCAGGCATCGCACACAGGTACCAAAGCCTTGATTGATGCATCGAATATGCATACTGCTGAAATCACGGAAGAACGAATGAAGAAAATGCGTTCCTCCATTTTTCTCATGGGACCGTTACTGGCAAGGTTTGGCGAGGCGACTGTCTACCAGCCTGGTGGCTGTGCAATTGGAGAACGAAGGATAGACTTGCATTTGAATGGGTTGCGCGCGATGGGCGCTGTAGTGTCTGAAAGTGGCAATAAGATCGAGTGTCGCGCCCATAAATTACGCGGCGCACAGATCAACCTAGATTTTCCGAGCGTCGGAGCGACGGAAAACTTAATGATGGCAGCCGTCACAGCGGATGGCATTACGACGATCACCAACGCGGCGCGTGAACCCGAAATTACGGATTTGCAAATTTTCTTGAATCGCATGGGCGCAAAAATTATGGGCGCAGGTACGCAAACGCTGACCATTGAGGGCGTAAAGCGGTTGCAACCGTGTGAGCACCGCATCATCCCCGACAGAATTGTAGCAGGCACGTTGATGATTGCCGCTGCTGCGACTCGGGGACACATTACTCTGGAAGGTGTCGTCCCAGGAAACTTAACTTCCCTCGTTTACGTGCTTCGTCGCGCAGGTGTTCAAATTGGGATTGAACGTGATATAATAAATATCGTTGCTTACAACCGTCCTCGCGCTGTTGAGCGCATTGTAACAAGCCCTTATCCCTCATTCCCAACGGATCTGCAAGCACAATTGATGGTGCTTTTGTCGCTTGCAGACGGAGGAAGTATAATCAAAGAGACGGTCTTTGAGGAACGCTTCAAACATGTTCGGGAGTTGTCATTGATGGGTGCTGACATTCGTGTAGACCACAATTGCGCAAAAATCCGTGGTGTACCACGCTTGTATGGCGCAACTGTGGAAGCTACAGATCTGCGGGCTGGCGCTGCACTTGTGATTGCTGGATTGGCAGCGGTTGGCAGAACGATTGTGCAACAAATTCACCATATCGATCGAGGATATGAGAGCATAGAGACGTTGTTTACTCGCCTGGGAGGGCACATGGAAAGAACAATTTCTATTAAACAAGATCGTTTGGCCAGTTCAATGTAAGCAAGAATGATTTCGTCCGTTAGCCGTAAGTCCCTTCCCACAGGAGGGGGCTATTGCGTTGTGCACAATCGAACAATTTCTGATGGTGTGACGAGACCTTCGAAACGGGGTATACAGGTGAATGAACAACATGCCTAACGCCCAACCGATTCCGGTTGTTCCCAATAAACCGCCAGTACGCAGAACGAACCGCAAGCTGCTAGGTTTGCTGTTTTTGTTCTTCGTCGTTTTGCTGGGCGTATTGTTTTTTAACTCCTCATTAAGTAAAATTCAGCAAATTCAAGTCGAGGGTCACCAAATACTTACGCAAGAACAAGTTATTGAAGCCACGAAAATTCAGATCGGCGGTTCATTCTTCGACATGAACAAACGTGTGATCAATGAAGCTATTGCGATGTTAGATCCTGTAGAGAGCGTGAACACGCACAAAATATTCCCCGGATTGATCCGAATTGTGTTGAAGGAGTTTCCATTGGCAGCACTCGAATTGTCACCCGACGGAACTATCAAAGGCATCTTGGCGAATGGAAAATCGGTTCCTTATCGTGAATCCGTGTACACGGCAACACTTCCGATTTTATCCGGATGGAAAGACGAACGCATGAAAACTCAACTCAGTATCGTTTTGTCAGAAATGGATAAGAAATTTCTGAATGATGTGTCTGAAATTATGCCCGCACCCACAGAGACGTACAAGGATCGGATTGTCATATTTACACGCTCCCAGTTCGAGGTCGTCACCCGCATCACTTATATGAAAGAGAAGTTGGAGCTGCTTGATAACTATATTTATGAATTAAGTAGTGAAAGTAGTACACAGGGGCGAATCATCATGCTGGAAACAAATTACTGGCAACCTCTACCACAATCCAATACGGAATAAAAAACTCTATTCAATCTATATTTCTCATGTTAGAATTGTACTTATTGATTTTTCACAAAAAGAAGGTTATTCATTAATCTTGTTGAATATGTACACAGTTATAATCTTAACAACATTGATTTTTTAAACTCGCAGGGGGTGCCAGCGCTTTGAGCGGCAGCAACGACATCATTGTAAGTTTGGACATTGGGACGTCCAAAGTTCGCGCCATCATTGGGGAAGTAAGAGGTGGTACCATACACATTGTCGGTGTTGGATCAACAGACTCTGAAGGAATTCGGAAAGGCTCCATTGTTGATATAGATAAGACTGTTCAATCTATTAAAGGTGCAGTAGAGCATTCTGAACGTATGGTCGGTGTGAAAATATCGGAAGTGTATGTCGGCATTGCAGGCAGTCACATTCAGTTGCAATCCAGTCATGGTGTAGTCGCTGTATCGAATGATGATCGTGAGATCAGCAATGATGATATCGAACGTGTTTTGCAAGCAGCCAAGGTGATCGCACTTCCTCCAGAACGAGAAATTATCGGTATCGTGCCCAAACAGTACATCGTTGACGGCCTCGATGAAATTCAGGATCCCAAGGGAATGATTGGTGTTCGCTTGGAGGTGGAAGCGACAGTCATTACGGGAGCGAAGACTTCAATACATAATATGCTTCGCTGTGTCGAGAAGGCAGGGCTTAAAGTGTCTGGATTGATTCTCATGCCGATAGCCGCTGGTCATCTGGCTTTGTCCAAAGATGAGAAAAATCTGGGCACAGTGCTTGTGGATATTGGAGCAGGTGCAACGACGATCTCCATCTTCGAGAATGGAACGATTACATCAACGGCAACGCTGCCTATTGGTGGCGAATTTGTAACGAATGACATCACCATCGGACTTCGTACCCAATTGGAAATTGCTGAGAAAATCAAATTGAAATACGGGTGTGCATCCATTCAGGACGCTGCGGTGGATCAGACTTTTAAAGTTTTGCGCATTGGCAGCAATGTCGAGAAAGAATTTTCGCAAGCAGATTTAGCAAGTATTATCGAGCCCCGTCTGCAAGAAATTTTTGAAATGATCAAAGCGGAAGTGAAACGGATGAGACCCGGCGATCTTCCAGGTGGATATGTATTAACGGGTGGAGCCGTGTCGATGCCGGCCCTACTGCAATTGGCACAATCTACTTTTGATACGTCTGTTCGGATTGCTACTCCCGAATTCATCGGTGTTCGAGAACCCTCCTATGTGAGCGGAGTTTCGATCATCACCTACGTAGCCAAGTATCTCCGGGTGAGAACGACGCCTGTCAAAACCACATCTGGTCGGAAGAAAACATCTGCAAACAAACCAGGCATCATGGAACGATTTCGAAACTGGCTGAACGAGTTTATCTAGGGCAAGGGGGAGCATACATGTTTGAATTTGATATTGACGTGGACCAGCTCGCACAAATTAAAGTCATTGGAGTCGGCGGCGGCGGCAGCAATGCCGTGAATCGCATGATCGAAAACGGCGTCAAAGGTGTCGAGTTTATTACTGTAAATACGGACGCACAAGCACTCCACCTCGCAAAATCCGAAACAAAATTACAAATTGGGGACAAGCTTACCCGTGGACTTGGCGCAGGGGCAAACCCAGAGGTAGGGAAGAAAGCAGCAGAGGAATCGCGCGAATTGATCGTTAACGTGCTCAAAGGTGCAGACCTTGTTTTTGTCACAGCAGGCATGGGTGGTGGAACAGGTACTGGGGCTGCCCCGGTGATTGCCGATATTGCTCGGGAATGCGGTGCGCTGACTGTAGGTGTCATCACACGTCCATTCACGTTTGAGGGAAAGAAACGTCAAGCTCAAGCAGAAGAAGGACTCGCTGCGTTGAAAGAGAAGGTCGATACACTTATAGTGATCCCGAACGACCGGTTATTAGAAATCGTTGACAAAAAGACACCCATGCTTGAAGCGTTCCGTGAAGCAGACAATGTGCTTCGTCAAGGGGTGCAGGGAATTTCCGATCTGATTGCTGTCCCAGGGTTAATCAATCTCGATTTTGCAGATATTAAGACGATCATGACCGAACGCGGATCCGCTTTGATGGGTATCGGCAGAGCAAGTGGCGAGAATCGTGCTGCAGAAGCTGCCAAACGCGCAATTATGAGTCCGTTGCTTGAAACTTCAATAGACGGTGCTCGCGGTGTGATTATGAACATTACGGGCGGTGCTGATCTGAGTTTATATGAAGTGAACGAGGCTGCTGAGATTGTCACGTCTGCAGCGGATCCTGAAGTGAATATGATTTTTGGTGCAATCATTGACGAGTCCCTGAAAGAAGAGATTAAGGTAACCGTGATTGCCACAGGTTTCGATCATCGCGCCGGCCAATCTGCGGCATCTCGCAAAGCGAAGATTGGGCCAGAGACGGGCACTAATCGCCAGACGAATACGACTTCGCGAACGATCGCGCCGAGTCTGGGTGGAGAAGAAATCGAAATTCCGACTTTTTTGCGCAATCGCAACAGAACTTTATCTGAAGAATAACCGTGACACCGGTTTTATCGCCCCGTTGCCTTATTAGGCAGCGGGGTTTTTGTTCGACAAAAGAAGCGTCACTTTGACAACGTGTTTAGACAGACTTTGAGAATTGAATTCGTTATACTAGCTTTCGTAGACGGTTTTGGAGGCGGCTTGGATGACTGTGTACGTGGACATCGTATGGCTCACCAACTTCGTGCTGGATCTCGGGATGCTCCTTGTTGTCGCAAAAGTTAGAAAGACATACATATCCATGTGGCGCATCGTCTTGGCGGCTGCGATAGGCGCATCCTATGTACTGTTGATGTTTGTACCGTCGCTGGCATTCCTGTATTCATTTACTTTAAAATGTTTATTTTCGATCTTCATGATTATGACTGCTTTCAAGTTCAATACATGGACCGGGTTGATGGGGACTGTCATCACATTCTATGTCGTGCATGCAACGACCGCGGGCACAATACTTGCCATGCACGCATTGTTCCAGTCCACGCATGAAGTATGGAGCGGTGTGATGTTCTCACAAACAGGCGGCGCGTTGCATGCAATCGGGGGGTCATTAACGTTCATTGTGGCATCAGCTGGACTCGGGGTGTTAGGTTTACGAACGGTGCTTCATGGAGCGCAACGAAGAGTCACAAAAATGTCTTACCTGGCCGAGGTAGAAGTGCAACTCGATGAACACGATCTCCAATGTATCGGGCTGATCGATACGGGCAACCATCTGTATGATCCCCTTACAAGAATACCGGTTATGGTTATGGAGGCTGAATTGTGGAGTGAAGTGCTTCCAGCAGAATGGTTGCTTAAGCTGAGAACGAACACAGTAGAAAACATGTTGCAACATATGGACACTTTCCCTTGGATGGATCGCATTCGAATGATCCCTTATAAGGGTATACAAGGACAACTCCAGCTCATGATTGCGGTGAAACCGGATCGCGTCACCATCCATCAAGGGGCGTTGCGAATGGACACAAGCCGCGTGTTGATCGGTCTTAGCAGTGCGAAATTAAGTTCGGAAGGAACATATCAAGCCATTATCCATCCGGATCTCATACCATCATAAACAGGCTTGGGCTTTCAACAACGGGGAGGATATACGTCATGTTAATGAGATGGAAATTAAGGTTCGTGATCTTTTACTATAGATTGCTTATTGTGCTTCGATTGAAAGGGGAAGAATTGTATTATATCGGCGGCAGTGAAGCATTGCCCCCGCCGCTCACAAGAGAAGAGGAAGAGTATTTACTTGCACGGTTATCCAAGGGGGACGGAGCGATTCGAGCGCTCTTAATCGAACGCAATCTCCGACTCGTTGTTTACATCGCTCGCAAGTTTGAAAATACGGGCATTCATATTGAAGACCTCGTCTCGATCGGTACGATTGGCTTAATTAAAGCTGTCAACACATTTGATCCAGAGAAGAAGATCAAGCTTGCCACCTATGCTTCACGTTGTATTGAGAATGAGATTTTGATGTATTTGCGCAGAAACAGCAAGATTCGCTCGGAAGTCTCCTTCGATGAACCATTGAATATTGACTGGGACGGCAATGAATTATTGCTTTCTGATGTGCTCGGTACCGAGAACGATACAATCTATCGGAACATTGAGGAGCAAGTGGACCGTAAGTTGCTGCACAAAGCACTTGATAAGCTCTCGCAGCGAGAGCGGCTGATTATGGAACTGCGATTCGGTTTGATGAATGGAGAAGAAAAAACACAGAAGGACGTAGCAGACCAATTAGGTATTTCGCAATCGTACATATCAAGGCTGGAAAAGCGAATCATTAAAAGGCTTCGCAAGGAATTTAACAAGATGATTTAGCGTGCAATTCCAACGAAAGTAAACCCCTTGACTTTTTCTTAGGATTTGTTCAAGAATATTCTCCCATCACGCGGAAATACTGAACAGTAATGTTCTCCTAGGAGGTATTTACGCATGACCCGCAACAAAGTCGAGATCTGTGGTGTGGATACTTCAAAGCTGCCGGTATTAAACAACGCGGAGATGCGAGAGTTATTCGTCTCGTTACAGCAGCAGAAAAATCAGTCCGCAAGGGAGAAATTGGTCAACGGCAACTTGCGATTGGTATTAAGTGTAATACAACGTTTTAACAACCGTGGAGAATTTGTAGATGATTT
Organism: Paenibacillus sp.; assembly: GCA_044353165.1. GTDB lineage: Bacteria > Bacillota > Bacilli > Paenibacillales > YIM-B00363 > JBILCM01. The sequence goes on along the minus strand of JBILCM010000017.1, from coordinate 11,935 downwards.
GTTTCAAGTTGGTTGTATTGGTTTGATGAAAGCGATCGATAACTTTGATCTTGGGCAGAACGTGAAGTTTTCCACGTATGCAGTTCCCATGATCATTGGTGAAATTCGGCGGTATCTCAGAGATAACAATCCGATTCGTGTGTCAAGAAGTTTGCGTGACATTGCGTACAAAGCGTTGCAAGTACGTGATGCACTAACGAATCGCAACGCCAGAGAACCGACGATTATGGAAATATCTGCGGAATTGAATGTTCCTAAAGAAGATGTCGTCTTTGCCTTGGATGCGATTCAAGATCCTGTTTCTTTGTTTGAACCGATCTATCATGATGGGGGTGATCCCATTTATGTGATGGATCAAATCAGTGATGAATCGAACAAAGACGTGTCATGGATTGAAGAAATCGTGATTCGTGAAGCGATGCGCAAATTAAACGACCGTGAAAAGATGATCCTGTCGATGCGTTTTTTTGAAGGGAAGACGCAGATGGAAGTTGCTGAAGAAATCGGCATCTCCCAAGCGCAAGTGTCGCGCTTAGAGAAATCGGCGATCCAACAAATGCAAAAATACGTAAAAACGTAACAATGGTTAGCATAATAACGAATATTCGCCTATAAGATAGGGTAAAGGCGGGTGTCTGCTTATGAAAATTACCGACTTTCAAACGAAAGATGTTATCAATATTGTGGACGGAAAAAAGTTGGGTCAAATTAGCGATATTGAACTGGATTTACGCGGGGGCCGCATTGATGCCATCGTTGTCCCAAGTCCAGGTCGTTTTTTCGGATTTTTCCCAGGCGGCACCGATATCGTCATTCCTTGGCGGGCCATAGTCAAGATCGGCGCCGATGTAGTTCTGGTTAAGTTGGACGATCTTAAAGTATACCGAACAGCCGAGGAGCGTCTTCGAGAGCCGACACGTCCTATTCGCGAAAAAGAATTGCAGGAAGAACCATACTCCGTCTAGATGACGACATACGGATTCGTTCGTATGTCGTTTCATTTTGTGGTACACTACGGTAATGTTAGGGGTGTGCATCTTTATTGAATCCAGAGCCTTTCATAAGCTTAGAACATGCCGATGGAATAATGCTTTTACAACTTAAACGATGGCTAGAGCAGTTCCCTTGGTTAAGTGCGGGGATATCGACCCGGTCAGGCGGTGTGAGCCAAGCTTCTTGGCAAGGACTCAATACGGCACTGCACGTAGGAGATGAATTAAAGCATGTCATCGAGAACCGGCGACGTCTTCTGGATGCGCTAGGTTTTGAATTTGGCAAGTGGACATCCGCACAACAAGTGCACGGTTGCGAAGTCATTGAGGTGCATCCATCTGCAGTCGGTGCTGGTCGATTGAAGCAAGATGATGCGATAGCGGGCAAAGATGCGATGATCACATCGCAACAAGGGGTTGTATTGGCGGCTTTCTTTGCGGATTGTGTACCGCTATGGTTCGTTGACCCTAAGCACAAAGCGATCGGCATTGCCCATGCAGGATGGAGGGGTTCCGTCAAAAACATTGCAAACGCTACGGTAAGCGCAATGTCAAGGGCATTCGGGTCCTTACCTACGGATATTCGTATTGCCATCGGCCCTTCCATTCGAGGATGTTGTTACGAAGTGGATGATCCCGTGATTGAGCAGATTGAGAAGGCCGGGGGTCGGAGGGGATCGATCTACAATCCATCAACGATCTTAGGAAAATATTGGCTTGATTTAGCAAATTTCAACCGACAAAAATTGATTGAAGCAGGAATTTTGCCGAATCATATCGAATTAACCGGATATTGCACAGCTTGTCAACCAAACATGTTTTTTTCTTTTCGCAAAGAACAGGGATTGACAGGGCGCATGGCAGCGTGGATTGCGATTCGGGAAGAGGTGGCGAACACGAGATGATGCATTCGCTTCAGCAATCTGCATACGATGTGGAGCAACGGATTATAGATGCCTGTAATCGATGCGGTAGACTTCCTGATGAAGTGCATGTGATTGCTGTAACCAAATATGTTTCCTTGGCGCGTGCGCAAGAGGTCATCGCTCATGGATTTTTACATCTCGGGGAAAATCGTTGGCAGGATGCGAAGCCCAAATGGGAAGTACTCGCAAACGAACCGCATCATGTGACATGGCATTTCATTGGGCACTTGCAAACCAATAAGGTAAAAGATGTGGTAGGCAAATTTCAGATGGTGCATTCACTAGATCGTTGGTCGCTTGCGGAAGAACTGCACAACAATGCGTCAAAACGCAATTTGGTCGTCCCTTGCTTTGTTCAGGTCAAACTTTCGGATGAAGAAACGAAGCATGGACTTCATCCGTCAGAGCTGTTGTCATTCCTCGGAAGACTTCGCGAATTGAAAGCGATTCAAGTTGTCGGATTGATGACCATGGCGCCGCATGAAGAAGATCCACAGCGCACGCGACCCATCTTTCGGGAACTACGTGAGTGGAGAGATGAAATCAACCGTCTCGATGTTTATGGACAACCGATCGATGAACTTTCAATGGGCATGTCGAATGATTTTGAAATCGCCATAGAAGAAGGTGCAACTTGGATTCGACTCGGTTCAGTGCTTGTTGGCCGCGACGCGGAGTAGTATGAGGAGGAAGAAGGCATGAGAATGATGAATAAATTTATGAATTTTTTGGGTTTGCAGGAAGAAGAGGCTGTGGAGCGTGAACGCGCATATGACGCAGATGAAGACCAAGAACAGAAGAACAATACATATGACGTGCGCAAAGTAAAGAACAACGTAGTGTCGTTACATGCGCAAAAATCATCGAAAATTGTGCTCTGTGAACCGAGAAACTATGAAGAAACGCAGACGATTGCAGATCATCTTCGTGCGCGCAAGACGGTTCTTATTAACTTGCAACGTTTAAAGTCAGACCAAGCGATGCGTATCGTTGATTTCTTAAGCGGTACAGTATACGCCTTGAATGGGAACATATCGAAGATTGGTTCGAATATCTTTGTTTGTACTCCCGATTCTGTAGAAGTTCAGGGCTCGATTAGCGATATGATGAAAGACAATTCATAAACCAAAGAAGAGGGTGTTATCACGTTGGAGTCTACACTCATCGATCTCATTAGAGTGCTTTACCAAATTTACTTGTATATGATCATTGCTTATATTTTGCTGTCTTGGGTGCCGAATGCGCGCGACAGCTTTATAGGCACGATGTTAGGGAAGTTGGTTGATCCTTATCTGGCACCGTTTCGCCGATTCATTCCAGCCATTGGCGGTGTGATTGACATTTCACCGATTGTGGCTATTTTTGCATTGCAGTTTGTGCAGATGGGCATCATCGCCATTGTGCAATTTTTGTTATAGCGCATCGATGAAAACCATATATGAGCATTTTCGCTCGGAAGAGAAGCCGTTTATTGATAAGACAATCGAATGGCTGGATCGCACAGCGCACGCCAAACAAGCTCGAAGAACGGATTTTCTTGACCCACGCCAAGCTTTTATAGTTACCTCGTTAGCCAATCGCTATGATCATGTCGAGTGCCGCATCGATGGTGGATACCCCGATGCTGAACGCGTGCGCATCACCTTGATTTCTCCATCATATGAACTTCAAGATACTGCCTCTGGCATCCAGGTGCTGTCCATGGTGGGTTCAGATAAACGCATAGAGGATTTGGATCATGGAGATTATTTAGGGACTTTATTAGGACTTGGTGTGAAGCGCGAGAAAATCGGAGATATTCATGTACACCCTTGGGGTGCGCACATACTAGTTGTTGAAGAGATGGCTCCTTTCTTTCATACCCACGCAACCAAAGTTGGCAAAATTCCGGCTTCAACAGAAATCCTCCCCCTCGGTGATTTTCAGCGCGCTGATGCACATCTAGAAGAGATGTTCTGCACGGTGGCATCGCTTCGGCTTGATGGGATTGTGAGCGAAGTGAGTCGATTGTCTCGCGCCAAAGTTCTTAAGCCGATTCAATCTGGTCGTTGCAAAGTCAATTGGAGAGTTGAAGAAAATCCTTCCTGCATGTTGCAAGAAGGCGATGTTGTTTCGTTGCAAGGTTTTGGCAGGTTCAAAATCAATGCTGTAGATGGATTGTCCAAGAAAGGCAGAATTCGTCTGAAGATCGGGAAATTTGTTTAAACATGCAGGAATCGAACGAGTTTTGTCGAATACAGTGTTCACACGAAATTGTGCAATTAGGAGGTCCAATATGCCGTTAACACCGCTCGATATTCATAATAAAGAATTTGGCAGACGTTTTCGTGGATATGATGAAGATGAAGTAAACGCATTTTTAGATGAGATTATTAAGGATTATGAGGCTTTAATGCGTGATTACAAGGAAATGCAAGGTCAGATGAGCATCCTTTCAGAGAAGTTGAATCATTTTTCCAATATTGAGGAAACGCTCTCCAAATCGATTATCGTCGCACAGGAAGCTGCAGATGAATTAAAACACAATGCCAAGAAAGAAGCGCAATTGATTCTTAAAGAAGCGGAGAAGAACGCTGACCGCATCATCAATGAATCGCTCGCGAAGTCACGCAAAATATCAATTGAAACCGAAGAACTTCGAAAGCAAGCATCGATTTACAGGACAAGGTTCAAAACCTTGATCGAAGCGCAACTCGAAATCATCAGTCAAGACAATTGGGGTTTCTTGGATGTTCAGCCTGCATCTATCCATGTCACGAGTGAAAGCAGTCGTTGATTTTCATCATAAATTCTGATATGTTGTATGAAATTAACTTCAAACCAAAAACGTTGAATGGAACGAGTAGGCTGAACGTGATCCATCCAGAGAGTCGGGGTTAGGTGAGAGCCCGATATTGAGCGCCAGCAGAAAATCATCCATGAGTGTCCGATTGAAAGATGGCATCTTGTTTTCAGTAAATCGGACCGGGTATTCCCGTTATCGATGTCAGAGTGGTTTAATGCGAGAAATCCGTTAAACCCTAAGGGTGGTACCACGAAACCAAACTTTTCGTCCCTTGCGGGCGGAAAGTTTTTTTATTGAAAATAAAGGAGTGAGTGGCTTGGATTACAGTAAAACATTACAATTGCTCGGGACCGCGTTCCCCATGCGCGGCAACTTGCCGCAAGCGGAGCCCATCATGCAACAGCGTTGGTCGGAGATGGACATCTATAACGAAGTGCGTAAAGCACGTCTTGGCCAAACGAAGTTTGTTCTCCATGATGGACCTCCGTATGCGAATGGTGATATCCATATTGGTCATGCATTGAATAAAATTTTGAAGGATTTTATCGTTCGATTCAAATCATTGCAAGGTTTTGATGCGCCGTATGTTCCGGGTTGGGATACACACGGATTACCCATTGAGCAAGCGATTGCCAACAGCGGTCGCGCAGACCGCAAGAAGATGTCAACCTTGCAGTTTCGTAAGCTATGCGCACAATACGCTTTAGAATGGGTTGGGAAGCAAAAGCAACAATTCCAGCGGCTTGGCGTCCGCGGCGATTGGGAACATCCGTATATCACGTTAGAACCTCAATATGAGGCTCAACAAATTCGCTTGTTTGGTGCGATGGTCAAGAAAGGATACATCTATAAGGGCTTAAAACCTGTTTACTGGTCTCCGTCTTCAGAAAGCGCGTTAGCCGAAGCTGAGATTGAATACCGGGAGAAAACATCCCCATCCATCTATGTTGCTTTCGATGTTTCTGATGGGAGGGATAAGCTGCCTCCTGACGCTGCGTTTGTGATTTGGACAACGACCCCATGGACGTTGCCGGCCAATCTCGGTATTTCCTTGCATCCGGAATTTGATTATGTGCTTGTAGAAGTGGGAGATCAGAAATACATCGTTGCTGAGGGGTTATTATCCAAAGTTGCCCTAGAAATCGGATGGCATGATTATAAAGTTTGTGAACGTTGGAAAGGCGCAGAGCTCGAGCACGTGCAATGCAAGCATCCGTTCTATGATCGCCAGGCACTGGTTATGTGCGGGGAGCATGTTACCCTGGAAGCAGGTACAGGTTGTGTCCACACGGCTCCGGGGCATGGAGAAGAAGACTTTATGATCGGTCAGAAGTATGGGATCGGTGTATTGAGCCCGATTGATGACCAAGGTCATTTTACAGCAGAAGCGCCTGGTTTCGAGGGGATTTTCTACGATCAAGCGAATAAATTAGTCACCGAGAAGCTGACGGGTTCAGGTCATCTGCTACACATGTCTTTCTTCAAACATCAATATGCGCATGACTGGCGTACGAAGAAGCCGGTCATATACCGTGCAACCGAGCAATGGTTTGCTTCGATTGATGGGTTTCGACAACAGATGCTCGAGGAAATTCGCAACGTCAATTGGACACCGACTTGGGGCGAAGTGCGATTGCACAATATGATCGCAGAGCGCGGGGATTGGTGCATCTCGCGGCAGCGCGTGTGGGGTGTGCCCATTCCGATTCATTATTGCCGTCACTGCAACCAGCCGCTCGTCAATGACGAAACCATCGCATTCATTGCTGCATTGGTGGAACGTGAGGGCTCTGATGCGTGGTTTTCTCGCGAGGAGCAGGAGCTACTTCCTCCAGGCACGGCATGTTCACGTTGTGGACACGATCAATTCCGCAAAGAAACAGACATTATGGACGTCTGGTTCGATTCCGGTTCCAGTCATATGGCTGTCCTTGAAAGCCGTGAACAGTTGACTTCACCGGCAGATATGTACTTGGAGGGATCAGACCAATACCGGGGCTGGTTTAACTCTTCGCTCATCACGTCGACAGCCGTTCATCAACGCGCGCCTTACAAAGCCGTCCTTAGTCATGGATTTACAATGGATGGTGAAGGCAGAAAAATGTCGAAATCGTTAGGTAATACGGTTGATCCGCTCAAGGTATGTAACACGCTGGGCGCGGACATCCTACGGTTATGGGTTGCTTCTGTAGATTATCAGCAAGACCAACGGTTGTCAGATGGCATTCTTCAGCAAATTGCCGAGGTGTACCGGAAAATTCGCAACACGTTGCGCTTCTTTCTTGGCAATTTGTCGGGCTACAATCCAGCGGAAGACCGGTTCCAACCCGAAACGATGACTGATTTGGATCGGTTTATGCTGATTCGCCTCGAACGGTTGAAGGAAAAGGTGCTTCAAGCGTATGCAAAGTATGAATTCCACATCGTCTACCAAGCCATCCATCATTTTCTCGCGGTTGAGATGAGCGCATTTTATTTGGACATTATGAAAGATCGTTTGTATGCAGAAGCAGAACAAGATTTGCTCCGCAAGCAGACGCAATATGTGATGTATGAATCGCTCGTTCAAGTCACGCAGATGATATCGCCCATTCTTCCGCATACGGCAGATGAAGTTTGGGGTTTTATCCCTGGGGTGGCAACGCCGAGTGTGCAGACGACCATATACACTCCAACTCGCGTGGAGTTGTTCGACCCATCCCTAGAGAAACAATGGGAAGCCATGATTGATTTGCGAGATGAAGTGATGAAGGCGCTTGAGGTAGCCAGGAAAGAGAAGCGCATCGGCAATAGCTTGAGCGCGCATGTCCATCTGTATCCGAGCCATGAATCGGGGGTCCTCCTTAGACAATTTACAGATTTACACAAGCTGTTTATTGTTTCGGCTGTTTCGGTGCATGACGATCGTGCGCCTGAAGTAGCGATGCAACTTAAAGGTATCGCCGTGCAGGTCGAGGTCGCAAGCGGACAGAAATGTGAGCGCTGCTGGAACGTCACTAGTGAGGTAGGCACGCACACAGAGCACCCTACATTATGTGACCGCTGCACAACCGTCATTCTTTCGTGAGGTGAAGTCGTGACGACTGCTGAACAGCTTAAAAAACAAATTCATGCTATAGCCGATCACTTGGAGCGGGCACAGCTTGCTGAATATGTGCTGCTACTCAACTCGCCGCGCAAGTTGATTGCCCGCAATTTACTTGCGGGCACTGCTAGGGGGGTTGGGATCGCCATCGGATTCACGGTGTTCTCAGCAACCATTGTGTACGTATTGCGTCAACTCGGAGCGCTTGAGTTGCCAATCATAGGGCATTATATCGCCGAGTTAGTACAATCGGTTCAGCTGAATTTGCAGGATTCGCGAGCACTCTACTGAGGTTTATTCCTCGTGATCGAACAGATTATTCTCATCTTCGGTCTGTTCCATCATGTATCTCCGATAAGCATGATTGCGTAAGAATGTGACATTCTGACCATGGATATCAGTGGCAAGGAAGCTCTCGATCGGTTCAACAAATCCAGTATTTTCGTCGTCACCATCATATAAAGCGGGTTCTTCATGATCTGTTTCGAAACGCGGGGTGGTCAGAAGGAATGATTCTTCCAGTGGCCGCCTTTGTGAAATGGATGGGTCGGATGAATGCGCAATACAATGGGCTGCTTGAGGCAATGCTTGTAGGCGTTCATATGGAATGGGCTCGTGGCATTGCAAACACTGGCCATAAATTCCATGATCTATGCGGTTTAGCGCTTGTTCAACTTGTAACAACTGGTGTTCAAGCATATCCGTTAATGCTAAATCTTTGCCGCGTTCAAACAATTCACTGCCGATATCGCCAGGATGGTTGTCAACCATGGAGAGTTCGCCCAATTGAGAACGCATCGCTTCATTCATGCCATAATGATCATTAGAACGGAGCTGCTTCTTACAATCCTCGCGTTCGCGCACAAGTTGCGCGCGCAAGTTGTTCAATTGTTCAGATTGAAGATGCTGCATAGGGTTATACCTCGCTTTATGTTATGAGTTGATACGTTTATTGTTTACAGGGCTTCTAAAATTACAATCACCAAATGCTAGCGCATCGAGCACTTCATGGACGTTCTGGGGAAAGCTATGATAAAATGGCGATTGAACGCAAGCCGATAGGGGGCAAATCCGTGGTTTTTTGGTTAATTGCAGCTTTCATTCTGGCTTTGGATCAATGGACCAAGTGGCTTATCGTCACGAGGATGCAAGTAGGACAGTCGATCCCCGTTTGGGGTGAATTCTTCTCTTTTACTTCACATCGCAATCGTGGTGCAGCCTGGGGCATTCTGCAAGACCAGCGATTATTCTTTATTGTGATTACCATTATTGTGGTCAGCGGTGTTATTTATTATTTAATCCGGATGATCAAACAAGGCCGCAAGTTGTTGCCGATAGCATTGTCATTGTTGCTTGGCGGTGCGCTTGGCAACTTCGTTGACCGCGTTCGATTCGGTGAAGTGGTCGATTTTTTTCACTTCTTTTTTGATTTCCGCGGAATCGGTGTGCCATTCACTTACAACTTTCCTATATTTAACATCGCCGATATGGGAATTGTATGCGGCATATCGCTCGTTTTCTTAGATTCAATGCTCGAATATCGTCGGGATAAACGGAGGATCGCGCATGATTCCATCAACGGATGATCAAGACATCGTAACATGGGTGGCAGATGACGAAAGTGCGGGAGAGCGGATTGATAAATGTCTGGTCGATGTTTTCGCAGAGGATGTATCAAGAGCGCAAATCCAACAATGGATTCGTCAAGGTCACGTGACGATCAATTCGAAACCCACCAAGCCGAATTATAGAATGAGCGCAGGCGACGAAGTGTCGATTCAAATACCGGAACCTGAGATCGCGGAAGTTGCGCCGGAACCGATCCCGCTTGAAATCATCTATGAGGATGCCGATGTCGTTGTTATCAATAAGCCGCGCGGCATGGTTGTTCATCCTGCAGCCGGACATCCCAATGGCACTTTGGTGAATGCGCTCATGTACCATTGCACCGATTTATCTGGAATTAATGGTGTCTTGCGGCCAGGAATCGTTCACCGTATCGATAAAGATACATCGGGGTTGTTGGTCGTTGCCAAGAATGACCTTGCGCATACCAGTCTCTCGGCCCAATTGAAAGAACATTCCGTCACCAGGCGGTACGTCGCTGTCGCACACGGCATTATGGAACACGATCAAGGTACGATTGACGCTCCGATCGGCAGGGACATGACGGATCGAAAAATTTTTACTGTAACAGACCGCGGTGCGAAGCATGCCGTGACTCATTTTGTTGTTCGTGAGCGGTTTCAAGGTTATACCGTGTTAGAGTTGTTGTTGGAGACTGGACGTACACATCAAATCCGCGTACATCTTAAATTTATCGGGTTTCCGCTTGTCGGTGATCCAGTGTATGGACGGTCGAAAGGGCGAGTCATGAATCTTCCTGGACAAGCGTTGCATGCCCAAATTCTCGGGTTCACGCACCCTCGCACAGGAGAACGACTGACGTTCGAAGCACTGATTCCTACCGAAATGCAAGTGCTGATTGACGAACTGCGCACGTTATAAGAAGATGAAATCAAATACCTATAATGGAGGATTCCCATGAACGAAACAATGGAAATTATTCAATTTATTAAAAACAGCAAGAAAGTAACCCCTGTCAAAGTCTATTTCAGTGGTACATTGCCTCATGGCATAGCTGGCGAAAGTGTGAAGGTGTTCGATTTTGGCGGCACGGGCGGTGTGTTATTCGGTCATCTGGATGAAGTAAAAGCATTGCTTGATGCGAATAAAGAAACCATCGCTTATTACGAAATTGAGAATGACCGCCGTAATTCTGCCATTCCATTGCTTGACCTCAAGCCGATCAACGCGCGTATTGAACCGGGAGCAATTATTCGAGATAAAGTCACGATTCACGACAATGCCGTCATTATGATGGGTGCTGTGATTAACATCGGTGTAGTGATTGGCGAAGGCACGATGATCGACATGAACGCAACGTTAGGCGGCCGGGTGCAGGTTGGCAGAATGTGTCACGTCGGTGCCGGTGCAGTGTTAGCAGGTGTTATTGAACCGCCTTCTGCGCAACCCGTAGTGATTGAAGATGATGTGTTGATCGGTGCGAATGCGGTCGTATTGGAGGGTGTCCGTGTAGGCGCCGGAGCTGTCGTAGCAGCAGGTGCTGTCGTTGTCGAAGATGTTCCGCCGCTCGCCGTTGTTGCAGGCGTGCCCGCACGAATTATCAAGTACGTAGACGACAAGACGAAGTCAAAGACCGAAATCGTGAAAGAGTTGCGTAATTTAAAATAATGAGTACATACGTGGATCCGATTGTTGCATTGCGCAGGGAACTCCATCGTATTCCGGAACCCGGTTTTCAAGAGTTTAAGACGCAAGCGTTGCTGCTATCGTGGATTAACCGACTGCCCACTGATCGTGTGGAAGTGAAGACATGGCGCACAGGTATTCTGGTTCGGGTGAGAGGTCGTGTGGGTGCCCGTTGCATTGGCTACCGCGCGGATATGGACGGTTTGCCGATTGAAGAACAGACAAACTATGATTTTCGCTCGCAACATCCTGGTTATATGCATGCTTGTGGTCATGATATGCACATGGCGATCGCCATGGGGATCTTGACTCAACTCGTTGAGTCGCCTGTGGATGATGATGTGCTTATTATCTTCCAACCTGCGGAAGAAGGTCCTGGCGGAGCGTTGCCTATGCTGGAGGAATGTGTTGATTTCCAGACTTGGCGTCCAGATGCGATCATTGCGCTTCATATTGCACCAGAATACCCTGTAGGGACGATCGCTACGAAACCCGGCATCTTGTTTGCCAACACTTCGGAATTGTTCATCGATGTCATCGGTGTGGGAGGGCACGCAGCGTTCCCGCATCGCACCCACGATGCGCTCGTTGCCGCGGCTGCGCTCGTCATGCAACTCCAGACGATCGTCGCACGCAATGTCAACCCGCTTGATGCAGCTGTTGTCACTTTAGGTGTAATGCAAGCGGGCACGAGGCAGAACATTATTGCCGAGCGCGCGCGGCTGGAAGGGACGATCCGCACGTTGTCCCAACAAGCGATGTCAGAGGTGAAAGCACGCATCGAGACACTCTTGCACGGACTCGAAGTGAGCTTCAACGTGCAGACTGCCCTTAATTATGGTGCGAATTATTACCAAGTGTATAATCATGAAGC
>JBILCM010000127.1:0-4568 GCA_044353165.1 Paenibacillus sp. | reverse complement strand
CGCGATGTGCTTCGCAAGGACGCCCGCAGTTCGTGTAATCCGTTCCTTCGCTTAAGAAGGTGCAATAGACGCAATGCTCGGTATGAAACATCGGCAAGTGTTGATGGATGACGACTTCAAGCTTGGAAGCGTCACTATGTTGAAGCAAATCGAGCATCTGTTGAATGTTGAGATCGTATGACGGAATCAGCTTCGATAAACCTGCGTCCAAGAACAGCTGTGCTGTCTTATGATTGGCGATGTTGAGCGAGAAATCTCCGATGAGAACAGGATGTTGCGCATCAGGGTGTAGGAGACGATGGCGGGTGAACCAGTAGACGGCACCCGTATTGCGCACCAACACGACATCTGGTTGCAATCGTAAGATGTTATTGAAATATCCGGTTTCCCCGGGCATATGAATACGCGGCGTGACCAAGGCTATGCGCTTACCTGCCGCGCGCACCACTTCTACCGCCGCAGGAAACTGCTTGATAAACTCGAAATCAGCATAGATGAGTTCGACATCCGTGTGTTGGGCCACCGCCTGTACTTGTGCGAGATTGCGGCACAACGCCGTCAACTGCGGTGCTACCTCGCGATTGCGTACTGCACCGAGCGCCTTGTGCGGCGTGACGTCAGCGTACACTTCGACGCTGCGTTTCACGTACGCCGGCGGTCGCCGGCGCTGCGCCTCAAGTTGCTCCACAGCGTGTCGACGCATCCGATTCAACTCGCTCATCGGCACGATCACAGGTCCCGTAAGCTGGAGCTCCAGTTCTGAGAGCGTGAACAACGTTCCGCCAAGTCGGCCGAACTGCTCTCGCAGCAATGTCTCGTCCATCGGTCGCTTCTGGGCAACCGCTAGCGGACCCTCGGATGCAACCGTAATCGAATTCACTGTCGAAACGTCGGTCCAAACCGAGACGAGCGGCTCTCCTGCGCGCCCATGCGCATGAACCACGACAGGGAATGTCCGGTACGGTTTGTCGGTCTCATAGGTGGCGCGTAACGCTTTGTCGAGCGCAGGGTCGTTCGTTCTCCAGATACGGTCTCCGATATGGATACGCAAGAGATCAACATCATGGCGTCCCATCACAATCTCCGTCGAACCGCCAGGCACCTCACCCTCGACTTTCATGCCTCGCTGCCGAAGATCGTACACACGACCGCCTTCTTCTTGCTTGGTCGGATCTCCTGCATCGAACACAATCCCGTCTCCACGTTTTAGCGGTGCTTCCAATTCACACACGATGCTATCCCGCGTGAGTGACTTCACACGACCAAGGAACACCCCGCGGCTCTTCGGGAATGTTCCTTCAACAAGCTGTTTGTTGTTTGTTCCTTGTAAGAATCCGTGCGTGAAACCACGCGAGAAGCTTTGCTGCAACTCAAGCAAATCTGCGGGCGAAGGCGTCGGATCTTGTCCGGCAAAATACGCATCGATCGCGCGCCGATATTTGCTTGTGACGTTGGCAACATATTCTGCGCTCTTTAATCGGCCTTCAATCTTGAACGTTTTGACACCCGCTTCAAGCAAATCTGGAATCAATTCAATGGCGGCCAAATCTTTGGGAGAAAGTAAATACGTCACATCTCCCATCGGCCGATGTTCTCCATCGACCATCATATCGTAAGGCAACCGACAAGCTTGTGCACACTCCCCGCGGTTGGCGGAACGACCGCCCCACATCTCTGAGGTCAGACATTGACCGGAATAAGACACACACAACGCACCGTGCACGAATACTTCCATTGGTAATCGCGCTTGCTCACCAATCGTCTTGATTTGCTTCAAATTATTCTCGCGACCAAGCACGACGACTTCCAAATTGTAAGGTTTCGTAAACTCGACCGCTTCCGGCGAGGTGATCGTCATCTGTGTAGAGCCGTGGATGGGAAAATCCGGGCTGATTTCGCGGATCAGCTTCACCAATCCCAAATCCTGCACAATGAGTGCGTCCACACCGGCATCGATACACGCTTCCACCAGTTGCTTCGCTTCATGCAATTCGGCTTCAAATACTAGAATGTTGAACGTCACATACCCTTTCACCCCATAAGCATGCAGGAACGACATGATGTCCGGAAGTTCTTCTGTATGAAAATTGTGGGCCCGCGCCCGCGCATTAAATTTCTCAACGCCAAAAAACACCGCATCGGCACCGTTGGCGACCGCTGCCCGCATCGCGTCCCAATGTCCAGCGGGGGACAACAACTTGATATCTTCTCTTCGAATCATACAAACCTCCCATTAGCTAGCAATGCATCCACTTCAGACCGCGTCGGCAGTGCCGGGATGGCGCCACGCTTTGTTGTCGCAAGAGCGCCCACGGCATTGGCCCATCGCAACGTTCGCTCAATGAAGGGGATATCCGCCACCGTCGCTGCCAGCATTGCCGCATTCACACCGTGCTGCGTGAGCTGGTACAATAACGCTCCTACAAAACCGTCACCGGCACCCGTCGCATCGATCGCTTGCACGGCAAAGCCTGGCACGGCATAATCCATCTGCTGCGTAATGACCCGACTGCCCCTCGCACCCATTGTGACCACAATCACTTGAGGTCCGGCGGCGAGCAACTGTCGCGCTCCAGATGCGATGTCTTTCGTGCCGGTCAAGAATACAATCTCTTCTTCGCTCACCTTCACCAAGTCCGCCAAATGCATGCGAGCCATAATGGCTTCACGTGCGGCAGCAGCAGAAGACCAGAGCGGCAACCGGACATTCGGATCGTAAGACACAATCGCCCCCATCCGTCTTGCTCGTTGCGCAACTTCTTCTGTGGCGGTGCGGCAAGGGTCTTCAATAAGCGAAACGGATCCATAATGGAACACCGCAGCATCCGCTAAGGCGCGATCATCCACTTCATCCGCGCACAATAACACATCCGCAGCAGGGGAGCGATAAAACATGAAGTCCCGTTCCCCGTCCGCGCGCAAGCTGACGAATGCCAATCCGGTCTTCGCGACTGACGTCCGCAACAATGTTGTAGAAACATCAACACCTGCCTCTGCCAATGTCTGTTGCAGATAATCACCGAAAGGATCTTCCCCCACTTTGCCGATAAACCGAGATGTCCCGCCCAGCCGGGCTACCGCGGCAGCGACGTTCCCCGGAGCCCCGCCTGCCGCGCGGCGGAAGCCAGATACATCAGACAATGCCTGTCCGTTCGTGTCCGGCACAAAATCTATAAGCAGTTCGCCTAAGCACACCACAGTGTATTTCGTCATCGGATGACTCCTTTGCGCACATCATTCATTTGTCTTCCATGATATCAATCCAACCTAGTAAAGACAACGTTGCATAGTTTCTCGTCGCGTCCATTCGTGATATAATTTTCTCTGGAAAATGAAACCTGAATCGGAGGTGCTTTCGACATGAAGTTAGGTGTATTTACAGTATTGTTCGGACAAAAATCTTTCGAAGATGCGCTAGATTATATTGCAGCGTCAGGGCTCAGTGCGGTTGAGATCGGCACGGGCGGTTATCCTGGGGATGCGCACTGCAAACCGGACGAGCTTCTGGCGGACGCCGGCAAATTGAGAGCGTTTAAGCAGGCCGTAGAATCGCGTGGTCTCATGATCAGTGCGCTGAGCGTGCATGCGAATCCACTGCATCCGCAAAAAGCCATTGCGAAGTCATTCCATGACGACATTATGAAGACGATTGAGTTGGCTCAGAAACTTGAAGTGCCGGTAGTCAACACATTCTCTGGTTGCCCAGGCGACCATGAAGACGCCAAATACCCGAACTGGCCGGTCGCACCTTGGCCTAATGATTTCCAAGATATTCTCAAGTGGCAGTGGGAACAGAAGGTGATTCCATATTGGACAGAAACAGGCGCCTACGCCTCGGCGCGTAACGTCAAGATCGGACTTGAATTGCACGGCGGTTTCTCAGTACATACACCTGCTACTTTGTTGCGTCTTCGTGAAGCGGCAGGCGAAGTGATCGGTGCCAATCTGGATCCGAGCCATCTTTGGTGGCAAGGCATTGACCCCGTGCAAGCGATTCGGATTTTGGGCCGGGAAGGCGCGATTCATCATTTCCATGCGAAGGATACATCCATTGAACAAAACAATGTGAACAAATTTGGAATCACCGATATGCAGTCATACGCGAATGTACTCGACCGCTCTTGGCAATTCCGCACAGTAGGTTTCGGACATTCTGTAAAAGAGTGGGCAGATATCATGTCTGCACTTCGTCTCGTGGGTTACGATTACGTCGTATCGATCGAACATGAGGACGGCTTAATGTCCATCGAGGAAGGTTTCACGAAAGCTGTCGCGAACTTACAGCAAGTACTCATCCGTGAACCGCTTGGCCAAATGTGGTGGGTCTAGCCACAACGGAACGTTCTTCACAAAGAAGGGCTATTCACTCATCGTCGTCTCATCGACTTGAGGGATAGCCCTTATTGTTCAATCATGAACGATACATTCAAATGGAAAAATAACTATAAACCGAATAGGGCCAATACATTCTCGAGTTGACCAAACCAATTCAATATCATAATCAAATCTGCAAAAAGAAAAGTAAGCAACACAACCGCGCTAAACCCGATCGCAAATTTGTTTTTATG
>JBILCM010000055.1:0-15101 GCA_044353165.1 Paenibacillus sp. | reverse complement strand
GCGTGCTCGTGACGATCGATCAGCTGGCGCAGGAGGCTTGTATGTCTAAGCGTTATTTTGCCAAAAGGTTCAAACAATTCATCGGCCGCAGCGTTAAGCAGTTCATCATTGAATCGAAGTTGGAACGAGCGGATTATTTGTTGCGCCATAGCGGGATGAATGTGTCGGAGATCGCTGAGGCGTTGGAATATAACGATATTTATTTTTTCAGCCGTCAATTCAAAAAACATGTCGGCCGAACGCCGTCTGAGGTGCAGAACAGCCAACCCTTCCCTGTTGATCGTTAAATGGATGTAAAAAAGTACAAATTCAAGACCGCTTCATTCATTCCATGATTCTTATTTTACGCCTAGAATAAGGATAATATTGAGTGAAGGGGTTGTTTGGCATGGTGATTTCGTCAAAGTTTTTAGCGGAACCTGAGAAGTTGTATCCTGCGTTACGTGTCGCGCATAAATATGCTTCGGTCGATGACATCGGGGAAGCAGAGTTGGCGCTATATCGCAATCAAGGGTTTCTTGCGGTGGAGTGTGTGCTCGATCCGGCCGAGTTGCGGGATGCGGTGCAAGCGATCGAGGATATCACGTATGGGAAAGTGAGTGGCGCGAAGCTGAACTATGATTTTGAATATGCAAATCAGTATGGATTAGACCACGCGCAAACTTACAAATCCGCTGCTGATCTGACCACACCGGAATTGAAGGAAATGGCGCTTCGCAAAATTTCAGACTATGTGGACGTCGATGCACGTCTCGCTGCGATCCGCCATCATCCGAAAATCATCAGCATCGTCGAGAAAATCACAGGGGAGAAGACGAAGTTGTTGCAGGACATGGCTATCCTTAAGCCTCCAGGGGGAGGCGGCGGTGCGGAAAAGCCGTGGCACCAAGATATGGCTTATGGACCGCTTTGTTATGATCGGCCGGTGGTCGGTGTATGGATTGCGCTGGATGAGGCCACGGTGGAGAACGGATGCATGCATGTGATTCCCGGCTCGCATGCAGACGGTGGAGTTCCCCATTATGCCGTTCGGGACTGGCAGATGTGTGATACGAGTGTCCCGGTGCACCGTGACATGGTCGTACCGTTGAAACCGGGCGGCGTGCTGTTTTTCCATGGGATGCTGGTGCACGGCACACCGCCGAATCAGTCGAAGATGCGTCGGCGCGCGTTGCAATTTCATCTGGTCGGCGAATCTGCCGAGAAAGTGAGTCCGAAGGAATACAAGCGCATTTACACGAACGAGATGTCGGGCGCAGAGTGTTGAGTGCTTAACATTGATTGCTGGGTATTGCGTGTGGAGGGAGAAGGATATGCCTAAGGCGTGTCCTTTTTTTCATGTTCCATGTGTGAAGTGGACCTCTGTCAAGAAAGTGGACACTCATTAAAAAGTTAAGATGCTTTCTTCTTAGCGAACTGCGCCGCAACCTTACCGACTGCCACGCATGCATGTTCATTTTTTGAACATACGCCCCGACCATCTCGTGCACATGTTCATTTTTTGAACATACGTACCGACTGCCACGCATGTATGTTCATTTTCTGAACATACGCAGGTGATCGCGTGCTACAGTGCCGCGCCAAGCCCTCCCGTATGTTCATTTTTTGAACATACGAACCGACTGCGACGCATGTATGTTCATTTTCTGAACATACGTACCGACTGCCACGCATTTATATTCATTTTTTGAACATACGCACCGACGGCCACGCATGAATGTTCATTCATTGACAACTCCACATGTCGTGGGGACATGGTCGAGACATGGTGGTGATATCGTGGTGATATGGTGTGGATATGGAGGATATGCGCGGTGATGTTTGTGCTAATTTTGATAATCGGCATCCGATATCAAGAAGAAGTGTGAGGAAATGCGCGTTAAGATAGAGACAATTCGAGTATAGGAGTGAGTGGGTATGGCAGTACATGCAATAGGCATTATTATGAACGGTGTTACCGGTCGCATGGGGACGAATCAGCATTTGGTGCGGTCCATTGTGGCAATTCGTGAGCAGGGCGGCGTCAAGTTGGCTAGTGGCGACACGATTATGCCCGATCCGATTCTGGTGGGTCGCAATGAGACGAAGCTGGAGAGTTTGGCCAAAGCGAATGGCGTGACTCGCTGGAGTACAGACTTGGAAGCTTGTTTGCAAGACAGCTACAACCAAATTTATTTTGACTCGCAATTGACGCAGCTTCGGGTGGAATCGGTGAAGCAAGCGATTGCGGCAGGCAAACACATTTATTGCGAGAAGCCGACCGCTGAGACGGTGGCGGACGCACTGGAATTGGCAAGACTGGCGAAGGCCAAAGGGGTTAAGAATGGCGTTGTGCAAGACAAGTTATTTCTCCCGGGTCTGATCAAGTTGAAGCGGCTTATTGATTCAGGGTATTTTGGACGCATTCTCTCGGTGCGGATGGAGTTTGGTTATTGGGTGTTTGAAGGGGATTGGTTTCCTGCGCAACGGCCTTCTTGGAATTACCGTAAGGAAGACGGTGGCGGGATCATCGTGGATATGTTCGCCCACTGGCGCTACGTGCTCGACAATTTGTTCGGCGCGGTGAAATCGGTCTCCTGTATCGGCGCGACGCATATTCCTGAGCGCGTGGATGAGAGCAACCGCAGATACAACTGCACCGCAGATGATGCAGCTTATGCAACGTTCGAGTTGGAAGGCGGCATCGTCGTCCAAGCGAATTCTTCTTGGACGGTCCGCGTCGACCGTGATGATCTGTTGACGGTGCAAGTGGACGGTACAGAAGGCAGTGCAGTGGCGGGGTTACGTAATTGCAAAACCCAGCATCGTGTGAACATGCCAAAACCGGTGTGGAACCCGGATATTGCCAATACGATACCGTTCCAAGAGCAGTGGCAGCAAGTGCCTGACAATCAGGTGTTCGACAACGGTTTTAAAGCGCAGTGGGAATTGTTCTTGAAGCATGTTGTTCTTGACACGCCGTTCCCATGGGACTTGCTCGAAGGAGCCAAAGGTACGCAGTTGGCTGAACTTGGCTTGCAGTCGTGGCAAGAACGCCGCTGGATTGATGTTCCGGACATCCAGCTCTAAGGGGGAGATGAACCGATGCCAGCCACACTAAAATTACCGAAACAACGAGGGTTGATTTACACGTACACCCTCGGACTGAATACACCGATTCAACCGCAACCGGTGAAGATCCAGTCGCGCATTCCATTCGCGGCGGCGCACGTCGTGTGCGATCCGTTCTCCGATACGGACCCGCTGGCGGCGTCCCGCATCGATTGGGAGAGCACACTGGCTTACCGGCGCCACCTCTGGTCGCTCGGCTTCTCGATTGCGGAAGCGATGGATACGTCGCAGCGCGGCATGGGGCTCTCTTGGGATAACGCCAAGGAGCTCATCACTCGCTCGATTGCGGAGGCGCGCAGTGTAGGCGGCGGTGTGGCCAGCGGGGCAGGGACAGACCACTTGCTGCCTGGGCCGCATGTCACCATCGAAGATGTGATACGCGCATATGAAGAGCAGTGCGCCTTCATTGAAGGCCAAGGCGGCCGCATCATTCTGATGGCGAGCCGTGCGCTCGCCGCCTGCGCCCGGGGTCCTGAGGATTATGAGCGGGTGTATGGCAAAATTCTAAGCCAAGTGCAACAGCCGGTCATTCTCCATTGGCTTGGCGATATGTTCGACCCGGCGCTGAAGGGGTATTGGGGACACGATGATGTGGATGCCGCGATGACCGCATGTCAACACATCATCCATAGCTATGCCCACAAAGTGGATGGCATCAAGATTTCGCTCTTGGATGCGAGCAAGGAAGTGACGATGCGTCGTCAGTTACCCGCAGGCGTGAAGATGTATACCGGTGATGATTTCAACTATCCGGAGTTGATCAGAGGCGATGCGCAAGGTTACAGCCATGCATTGCTCGGCATCTTCGACGCCATCGCCCCTGCAGCTGGCGCTGCTTTGCAGGCGCTCGACGCGGGTGATGTCACCACGTATCATGCGCTGATGGACCGGACGGTGCCGTTATCGCGACACATTTTTCAAAAACCGACGTTCGCTTACAAGACGGGCATCGTCTTCATGGCGTACTTGAATGGACACCAGAAACATTTTCGCATGATTGCGGGCGCGGAAGGCGCGAGATCGGTCATTCATCTCTGTGATTTGTTGGTTCTGGCGGATCAGGCGGGGCTCATTGTCGATCCCGAGCGGGCGGCACAACGGATGAAACCGATTCTGGCGTTGGCTGGCTTGGACTAGGACTAGGGCGAGACCGAGGAGGAATCTGCATAATGACGAACCAACAGCAACCAACAGCAACATCGAAGACAGCAGGCTCGAACACAGCTGAGTCGAAGACAGCAGGCTCGAATATCGCTGAGCAAGGCCCGTCCTTGGAGCGACTGAGCTTAAACCAAATCACGACAGAACGATGGAGTTTGTCCGAAGCGGCCGAAGGATGTGCCCGTGCGGACGTGCCCTACATCGCGATCTGGCGTCACAAACTTGCGGAGATCGGATTGAAGCAAGCGAAGAAGGTGTTGCAAGACACGAACCTGCAAGTGTCCAGTCTGTGCCGCGGCGGCATGTTCCCGGCGGCAGATGCAGCCGAGCGGCAGAAGCGGCTCGATGATAACCGCCGAGCGATCGAGGAAGCGGCGGAATTAGGCACAGATACGCTCGTGCTCGTCTGCGGCGGCGTGGTGGGGACGGACATCATCTCGTCCCGACAGTGGGTCGAAGAAGGCATCGCCCAGATCGTCCCCTACGCGAGGCAACATGGCGTACGCCTGGGCATCGAACCGCTGCACCCGATGTATGCGGCGGAACGTTCGGTGGTCAACACGATGAAACAAGCGAACGCGATCGCGTCATCGTACCCGCCACACGAGGTCGGTGTCGTCGTTGACGTGTTCCATGTGTGGTGGGACCCGGAGTTGTACACCGAGATCGCGAATGCAGCCGGCCGGATCTATGGCTACCACGTCTCCGATTGGCTCGTGCCGCTGCCCGATCTGCTCTTGGGCCGCGGGATGATGGGTGATGGCGTCATTGATTTGCGCCGCATTCGCACCGCTGTTGAAGCGACAGGGTATGACGGTCCGATCGAAGTGGAAATTTTTAATCAACAGATATGGGATCAACCCGGTGACGTGACCTTGGAAGTCATGAAAGAACGATACCAGGAAACTTGTTAGTGTAAATAATGGCAGAGCCTTCCTCATAGACGTCAAGACGAACTTCTTGTTATCATGAAGTTATCCGGCGAGTGCGGGAGGCTTGTGCATTGGAGACGGTCAACATTACGTTAGAAGATAATCTACTGTCGATCTATGAGAGCAAACATAAAGAAGGGTATATTCTGCATCCGCATCGACATGAGATTCACCAGATTCTATATGCGATTGACGGTCATGGGGAGATCATGCTCGATGGTCAGTGGCACGATTTCACCCAAGATCATGCCGTTGTCATCACACCCAATACACTTCATGCGGTGCAATCGGAGCGAAGTTTGACCGTTCTTGTGATCGCTTTCAAGATGGATGAGGATATACCGATCTTGCCTGTTCATTTTTTTCACACGTACTATCCTGTATCGCAGCTCATACGAACCGACAAAGGCACTTCCACGGCATTGCGGCATATTTTTCGTAAAATGTTGTTCTTGCACTCCAAGCCAGATGAGTTGAACCTATGGGCGGCGCGCGTGCAATTGTGTGAGGTGCTCATTCATCTGGCGAAGGCGAGAGAGGACATCCCCAACACCAAATTCCCTGCAATGGCCAGCCGTATCCAACGTTATATTGAACAACATTATTATGAAATTCAATCGGCGGCAGACATTGCGGCAAGACATCATATGAGCGTGCGGTATATGGATAATTTGTTCAAAGAACATCTGCAGAAGACGCCCGTGCAATATTTGACCGAGGTGCGGGTCGCCCGTGCACAAACGCTGTTAAGCGAGTCCAATCATGAAATCATCTCGATTTGTTTCGAGGTTGGATACGAGAGTGTGTCCACATTCTATCGGTGCTTCAAACAAATTACGGGTGTCACACCGCAGCAATATCGAAAGCGGATAGCAACACAATCCATTCAGTGAGGTGCTTGGCAATGAGGAGCAAAAGTATATTTCGCACATGGTTTGCGTCGTACATGGTGATGTTGCTCCTGCCGCTGGGCATCTCTTTTATTTTCTATGTGCAGATGGAGAAGATCCTGCTCGATAACGCGTTGCGTAGCCAGACGGTGATGCTCGAACAAGTCAAACAAGTGATCGACAACAAAATTAAAGAAATCGATCAATTGACGTTGCAAATTTCGTTAAACCCTGAGATGAATTGGATGTTGGAGAAAGCCATTTACAATGAACAAGATTTCTATGAATTTGTGCGATTTTTGAATGAATTGTCTCGGTATAACGTTGCTAATAGCTTTGTGAGTGAGTTTTATTTGTATCTGTCACAGAGCGATACGATTATTTCATCCAAGTTCAAAACCAACCTATCCTTGATTTATCCGTTCGCCTATCAATACGCAACGATGACATATGATGAATTCGTAGCCATGATCACAACACCACACTACAAAGATTTTCTGCCCGTGCGTGGTGTGAAATTGTGGGAAGATAAGACCACTGACGTCATTACGTATGTACAGACGCTCCCCATGGGGGCGAAGAAAGACATTCAAGGCGCCCTTGTCGTGCACATTCATGAGAACGAAGTAAAGCAATTGATTCAACGGATCGAGAACGCTAGCGAAGGTGCGATCTATATTCTCGATCAGCGAGGGAGTGCCTTGCTTTCAGCTGCGAAACACAATGAAACTCTTGATACCTTGCAACAAAACAGCGATTATATGCTCGCTTCCACAACATCGGATCAAGAGAACGGCTGGACCTATGTTTCCGCACTGCCCAAATCGGTCGTCTTGGCCAAAATCAATGATATGAAGTTGTTAGCGAGCATCCTTATGATTGTCATTATCATCCTTGGGTTTGGTGTCAGCTATCTCTTGACGCGCAAGCAATATCGTCCCATCCAACAGATTGTTCGCTACTTATCCCGCGGTAATCTCAAACTCCATATGAATGAGATGGCTTATATCTATAACGAAGTGGCAGGGCTTGCTCAGGAAGGGAATGCACTGAAATCGACTTTGTCGCGATTTCAACCTATCGTGCGCACAGAATTCATCAACCGACTGATCCGTGGGCAAGAAGGGAATCATGTGACGCCTGAATACTTACAATCACTCAATTTATCGTTCCCTCACCGTTATTTTGGTGTGGTCATTCTAGATATCGAAGATTGCAATGGGTTTATTAAAGAAGATACAGCCCAAGAGTGGGCTTTGATTCGCTTTGTGATGATGAATGTGGTGACGGAAATGCTTGAAGGGGATGGGGTTGTGTTTGAGCTTGAGCGCAATCGTATGATCATTATTCTGAATTCTGCAGAAGCGCACACGAAGGACAAAGATGGGCGAAGTGAGCGATTCCGTCGCATGAAAGAGTTCTTGGAACAACGATTCCGCACGGTGGTAACGATCGCACGCAGCGGCATGCACCTTGGTATTGAACAAGTCGCTCGCTCTTTTGGCGAAGCCACCATGGCCATGGACTATAAGATGATGATGGGGGCAGGTTCCATTCTGGACTACCTCGATGTGCAGCAACTTGAACATAGTCACTACCAATACCCCCTAGTGACAGAATTGCAATTGATGAACTTTGCGAAAGTTGGCGACTATGGCAACATCGAGCGATTGTTATCCCAAATTCGCGAGGCAAATTTCACCACCTCTTCATTGTCTCCTGAGATGAGTCGCAATCTTTATATTGATCTGTGTAGCACTATTATTAAATTGATGGGTTCTTTGCATCTTAATGAGATAGAGCTTTTTGGTGTGAAGTTGGACCCGACGAAGTCCGCTGAACAGTGGACGTCTGTGGACCAGATGTTTAATCATGTGAGGATGCTCTACCAACAGATCTGCGACAAGGTGACTGAGAGTAGACCAGGTGCCGGGGAACAGTTATATGAGGGGATTATTCAGTATATTCAACTACATTTTCACAAGAATGCACTCAGTCTCACATCAATCGCGGATCAATTTCAAATTAATCCCACGTATTTATCCAGTTTCTTCAAAAAGCAAAGTGGCGAAAATGTATCAAACTATATCAACAACTTGCGTATGGAGCGTGCCAAGCAATTATTGCGCGACACTACGCTGACGGTCAATGAGATTGCGCTTAGTGTAGGGTATGCCAATCACATCGGTTTTATCCGCGCATTCCGCAAGCACGAAGGCATTACACCCGGTCAGTATCGCGAAATTACAACACAGCATCAACCCACATGAAGTTTGTATACTTGATCTGAAGAATGATTACCGTCGTATCTAACGATTAGACACTGCATGTTAAGAACGTATTCTTCCTGCGTCCGACCGGTTCCGATACAGTCGAGATGTAACACATACACATCCATTCGGGAGGTAATCTTTACATGGTCGCTAGAAAGAAAGTAAGCAAATGGATCTTGTTGGCGTTGACGCTATCGTTGGTCGTTTCCTTGTTTGCGGGTTGCGCAGGTTCCACAGAATCTACGGAGCCGTTGCAAGAGGAAACAGAGGCTGCTTCCACAGAAGAAGTCGAGCAAGCGGAGGCAGACAAGAAAGCAGCAGAAGAAGAAGCTGCGAAAGCACAAGCGGAACTTGATGCAGCGAAAGAAGCAGAAGCTGCTGCGAAAGCAGAGGCAGAGAAAGCTGCTGCAGACAAAGCAGAAGCTGAGAAACTGCTAGCCGAAGCGAAAACCGCAGAAGAGAAAGCGGCTGCTGAGAAGTTGTTAGCGCAAGCGCAAGCCCAACAGCAAGCTGCCGCAGATGCAGCACAGAAAGCCTCAGCTGACAAACTAGCTGCTGAACAAGCTGCTGCTGCCAAAGCTGCTGCTGCCAAAGCTGCAATTGCCGCGAAAGCCGCTGCGGATGCCGCCGCTGCGAAGAAAGCAACAACTGAGAAAACCACGAGTAATGCGGGTTCTTCTTCTGCATCAAGCTCAACAGCTGCAAAACCCAGCGATGTAAATTATCCATCGAACGTAAAAATTTGGGCTGCAGGAAATATCAATACGATGGCTTCTCTGAAGACTTTCGCAGAAATTACAACATACAAAGAACTAGAGAAGATCACCGGGACGAAAGCTGAATTTATCCACCCTGCGGGTTTAGGTGGTCCCGATATTGAACAGAATTTCAATCTCATGATCGCCTCAGGGAATTTACCTGATGTCATTGAACATAGTTGGAAAATGGCGCTTAAGGGTCCTGATTCATCGATCGAAGACGGAATCATTCTAAAACTTAATGATATGATCAATTTACATGCTCCAAATTTCAGTAAATATTTAAAAGAAAATCCAACGATCGACAAACAGATTCGCACGGACAAAGGCAGTATTTATGGATTTCCTTTTATTCGCGGTGATGCAAGCTTGATGACTTTCCATGGTCCCGCTTTCCGAGAAGACTGGTTAAAGAAATTAAATTTACCTGTGCCAACGACGATTGACGAATGGGAGACGGTGCTCCGGGCCTTCCGTGATAAAGATCCGAATGGCAATGGTAAGAAAGATGAAATTCCGTTCTACCTCAATTACCACCTTGTCAGAGATCCTTTGTATGTGAACCTTGTCGGTGCATGGGGGATTAGCGGATCGTTCTATCATGTGAATAACAAAGTGAAGTTCGGACCGATCGAGCCCCAATTTAAAGAAATGTTAATCAAGTTAAATCAGTGGTATAAGGAAGGCTTAATTGACAAAGATTTCGCAACGATGGATCAGAAATTAATTGACGCTAAAGTTACGAACCACTTACTGGGCAGTTTATTTATGAACGCGGGTGGCGGGATAGGGAAATTCTTGGGCTTGATGGTGAATGATCCCTCTTTCTCATTGGTTGGTGCACCGAATCCGACATTGAAGAAAGGTGAAATCCCTGCGATTGGTTCAGCCGATTTTCCTTTCAGTGGACTTACAGTGGCAGCAATTACAACTAAAGCCAAAAATCCGGAACAAATTGTGAAATGGTTGGATTATGCCTATAGTGAGCAGGGCCATATGTTGTTCAACTTTGGTAAAGAGGGATTATCGTATACGATGGTCAATGGGTATCCCAAGTATACGGATTTGATCATGAAAAATCCGAGCGGATTGACGCTCAACCAAGCGATGGGAGCACATTTCCGTTCCTCCTTCTCAGGTCCTTTTGTACAAGATAAGCGTTATTTTGAACAGTTCCTTGCATACCCGCAACAACGCAGTGCTGTAACACAATGGACGAAGGCGAAGAACGACATCCGCATACCGCCAACGACAATGACGGCCAGTGAGAATGAATTGTTCTCGAAAATTATGAATGATGTCAATACGTATACGAACGAAATGATGATTAAATTTATTATGGGTGCAGAGCCGATTGACAATTTCGACAAATATGTGAAGACGATCAAAGCTTTCGGTATCGATACAGCCATCGGATTCCAAGAACGAGCACTTGAGCGTTTCAACAAACGTTAATTTCATTCCGGCAAAGTTTTCATTCACCGGGAGGCTTGTCCTCCCGGTTTCATTATGATAGGAGAATGTACATGACAACGTTGAAAAAAACAGATCGAAACAGCTTTCGCTATCGGTTCATCCGAGATTTGAGGGTGAACCGTACGATTTATTTCATGCTTCTTCCCGTTGTCGGCTATTTTTTGCTTTTCGATTATGGACCGATGTACGGCTTGCAAATTGCATTCAAAGATTATTCGCCGGCTCGTGGATTTCTCGACAGTCCTTGGGTGGGATTTGAGAATTTCATCAGTTTCTTTGATAGTTTTTATTTTTGGCGCATATTGAAAAACACGCTTTTATTAAGCTTCTATAGTTTGCTCTTCTTCTTCCCGGCAGGAATTCTGCTAGCCCTTCTATTAAATGAAATCACAAGCAACAAATTCAAACGTACAGTGCAGACGATCACGTATATGCCACATTTTATTTCATTGGTCGTCGTCGTTGGGATTATGTATGATTTTCTCGCTCGTGATGGTTTGATTAACTATCTATTACATGCACTCTTTGGCATAGAGCCAGTGGCTTACTTAGGAGAATCGAGTTGGTTTCGTACCCTGTACATCGGATCTGATATTTGGCAAAACATCGGATGGAGCTCCATCATCTTCCTTGCGGCGATGAGCAATATCGATACTTCACTTTATGAAGCCGCGAAGATGGACGGCGCAGGAAGATTCAAGCAAGCTCTTCATATTACATTCCCGGGCATTCTACCTACGGTTGTCATTATGTTGATTTTGTTCATTGGTCGATTTATGGCCGTTGGTTCTGAGAAGATTTTGTTGATGTACAATCCGCTTACCTATGAGACGGCAGATGTCATCTCCACCTTTGTCTATCGCAAGGGGATTCTTGAAGCAGATTTCAGTTTTAGTGCTGCCGTTGGGTTATTTAACGCGATCATTAGTTTTACATTACTTATCACCGCTAACTGGATTGCAAGACGAACCAGTGATGCGAGATTGTGGTAGGGGGGCTGGAATCAAGATGATTCGTAAGAAGAGTTTCGGAGAAATTTTATTTGACTCGTCTAATATTGGATTTATGGTGTTACTTTCAATTGTCAGCCTGTATCCGCTCCTCTATGTACTGTTTGCTTCCTTGAGCGATCCATTGGCCGTATCTTCCACAAGAGGAATTTTGCTATACCCTCAAGGTTTAACTTGGGATGCCTATGAACTGGTGTTTCAGAATCCGAACATTAAAGTGAGTTATTTCAATACGATTATTTATGTTATAGTGGGGACGCTCATTAATATTCTTATGACCGCACTGGGCGCATATGCATTGTCGCGGCAGAACGTGATGTGGGGCAATACGATTATGTTTATGATCGTATTTACGATGTTCTTCTCCGGTGGGCTCATCCCGACGTATATTTTAATCTCTGACTTAGGCATGATGAACACGCGATGGGCACTATTGCTCCCAGGAGCGATCAGCGCATTCAATCTCATCATCATGCGTACAGCATTCCAAGCGGTGCCTATCGATTTAGAAGAATCTGCCCGCATGGACGGTGCTAAGGACTGGACGATTCTGTTTCGCGTTGTATTGCCGCTGTCTATGCCTGTTGTGGCGGTCATGGTGCTTTTCTACGGTGTCGGTCATTGGAATTCTTGGTTTCCTGCCATGATTTTTCTACAGGATCGTGAGTTGTTCCCGATTCAGCTTATTTTGCGGGAAATCCTAATTGCCAACAATACGGATAGCATGATGATGAATGTTACGGCAGGAGATCAGATGCCGATCGGCGAAACGATCAAGTATGCTACGATTATCGTCAGTACGTTACCCATTCTCTGTCTGTATCCGTTCTTACAAAAATATTTTGTTAAAGGTGTCATGATTGGTGCGATCAAAGGGTGATATTACGAACATGTTAACAGGAATATTCATTTTGGACGATCGCAACATGGAGCGGATATATCCCCTTGAGGTCAGGTCCCGGCTAGAGAAATATGTCAGCTTCCCTTATCCGCAATTGAATGCGCGTTCCGTTCGGGAACAACTGCATCTGCTACATGATGTCGATGTGATTTTCTCCAGTTGGGGTGCACCGCTCATGGATGAAGCGTTCCTTACCGCTGCGCCGAATCTCAAAGCGGTCTTCTATGGTGCAGGCACGATTAAATCTTTCGTGACCGATGCGTTCTGGGACCGCAACATTGTGGTGACGAGTGCCTTCGGCGCCAATGCGATTCCAGTGGCGGAGTTTACGCTGTCGCAAATTTTGTTTTCACTTAAGAAAGGTTGGTATTTCGTCGACCGAATCAAGTCCGAAGGCAAATACCCCGGCATGAATCCAGAGTTGTCAGCGCATCTTCCGGGTCTGTATCGCAGCACGGTCGGTCTCATCTCGATGGGCATGATCGGTCGCCATGTGCGCAAGCTGTTGCAGGCATTCGACCTGCAAGTGATCGCCTATGATCCATTCCTCACAGAGGCGCAGGCGAAGGCGTTGGCAGTGGAGCGTTGCTCCCTGGAAGAGTTGTTCCGCAGTGCGGATGTCGTGTCGCTGCACACGCCGCTCTTACCGGAGACGACGGGAATGGTGACAGGAGAACATCTAAATTCGATGAAGCCTTATGCTTCGTTCATTAATACGTCCCGAGGGGCGATCGTTCGCGAAGATGAGATGATTGAAGTATTGCAGCGTAGGCCGGATCTGCACGCCATCCTCGATGTGACGTACCCGGAGCCTCCTGTCGAGGGATCGCCTCTCTATACGCTGCCGAACGTGATTCTCACGCCGCACATCGCCGGCGCGTTGGCCATGAAAGAAACGATGCGGATGGGTGAATTTATGGCAGATGAATTGGAACGGTATGTCCAGGGTCAGCCTCTGCGGTATGCGATCTCCTGGGAACAGGCGAAGACATTGGCCTAGCCGGTACCGTCCAGGGTAGGGGGATGAAATTATGATTCGAACAGGGCTGCTTTCCGTTACGTTCCGACAGCTTGTTGTGGAGGATATCATTCCGCTTGTGGTTCAAGCCGGCTTGCATGGCATCGAGTGGGGCGGCGATATTCACGTCCCGCATGGCGAGGTCAAGCGAGCCGAAGTTGTAGGACGGCTGACACGCGACGCTGGGCTGCAGGTGGTCAGCTACGGCTCGTACTACCGTGTCGGGGTCGATGCAGCCGAACAATCACCGTTCCAGACCGTGCTTGAAACCGCGCTCGCGCTTGGCGCGCCCTCGATTCGGGTGTGGGCTGGGAATCGAGGGTCGGCCGATGCGGATGCGGCTTGGTGGTCTCGCGTCACGGACGATTTCTTGGTCATTGCGGAAGCGGCGAAACAAGCAGGCATCACGATTGGGGTGGAGTATCACGGGGGGACGTTGACGGATACATCGGCATCAGCGGTGCGCTTGTTTCATGAATTGCACCAAGCCCATCCCCAGATCCATGTGGCGTCGTTGTGGCAACCGTCGGTCAATGTTAGCGCGGAGGATCGGTTGTCGCGGTTGCGAGACATCTCGCCTTGGCTTAGCCATCTGCACGTGTTTCATTGGCACGATGGTATCCGATTGCCACTCTCTCTTGGAGAATCGGAATGGATGCCCTATTTAGGTTGGTGCGCCCAACTCCCAGGTGAACGATATGCGATGTTGGAGTTCGTCCGCGATAACTCGCCGGAGCAGTTTCTAGCAGACGCGGCTACGCTGAAGGCGTGGATCAATAGGATCAGCAAATGAACATGCCGACGGGAATCGGTTGACACACGGAAAAATTCAACTTGATTAAGCTTTCGTTGAGGCGTAGAATTCTGATTGAAGTGATTTGAATCAGAAGAAGGAATCAGCGTGAAGTGGTCAGGCCGATTTGAAGGATACAATGCAACATCGTTTCGCAAAGACCTCATGGCAGGTCTTATTGTTGGGATCATCGCCATCCCCTTGGGGATGGCGTTCGCTATTGCATCGGGCGTGAAGCCGGAATACGGTATTTATACAACGATTGTGGGAGGCATCCTCATCTCGCTCTTGGGCGGTTCGCGCTTTCAGATTGGCGGTCCGACGGGCGCATTCGTGCCGATACTGTTCGCTGTCGTGATGCAGTATGGGTATGAAAATTTATTGATCGCGGGTTTTTTGGCAGGGATCATGCTTGTCCTGATGGGTGTTCTCAAGTTGGGTGCACTGATCAAGTTTATCCCCCGACCGGTGACGATCGGGTTTACGGCGGGTATCGCTGTCATTATCTTTAGCGGTCAGATCGCTAACTTCCTCGGTTTACGTGATATACAGAAGCACGAGGATTTTATCTCCAATATGAACGAAATTGTGACGCGCCTTGACACAACGAATCTCAACAGTGTGATTACGGCACTCATCTGTTTGCTGATCATGATCTATACCCCGAAGTTTCTTCCGAAAATTCCAGGCTCCTTGTTGGGCATCATCGTTTCAACGGCTGTGGCGACGCTGTTTTTTCAAGGTGAGGTTGCCACGATAGGTTCCCTCTTCGGTGCCA
>JBILCM010000126.1:0-4647 GCA_044353165.1 Paenibacillus sp. | reverse complement strand
GCTGCTTTGCACGTTTGCCGCACCGTATGCCGCCGTGCTGAGCGCCGTGTGGTCACCTTATCGGAACGACAGCCTACGAATGACGATGTGCGCATTTATTTGAACCGGCTGTCCGATTTGTTCTTCACCCTCGCGCGCACGGCGAATGTTCGTCACGGCCGCGGCGACGTTGAGTATGTGCGCAGCGCCGAAGTGTTCCGAAACAGCTGATGCAAGACGAAACGATGATTGCGTATACGGTTCCGCAAGAGCAAGAGGGATGGCGTCTAAGAGCCGTGTTGCTCACCGGCATCGGTCTTTCCCGCAAGTTATTAACACGCCTAAAAACAAGTTCATCCGCGATTACGGTCAATGGCGAGCCGCGCTGGTTGCATGAACCGATGTTTGTTGGCGACACCGTCCACATCAGACTGCCTCTTGAGCAATCGAGTGACATTCTACCCCAACCGATGGATCTTGACATTGTTCATGAGGATGAACATCTCCTTATCGTGAATAAGCCGTGGGGGCTCATTGTTCACCCTACGCACGGCCATTACATCAACACGCTTGCCAATGGCGTAGTCTATTATTGGCAACAGCAAGGCGTGCGTCATCGCTTTCGCCCCGTGCACCGGCTAGATCAAGATACATCCGGCGTGCTCGCTATAGCAAAGAATGCATATGCGCACCAATTTATCTCTGAGCAATTCCAGTTGGGCCGCGTACAGAAAACTTACATTGCTATTGTTTACGGCCGACTGCACAACGATCAAGGGACGATCGACGCACCGATCGATCGCAGTCCCGAAAATCCGCATGTGCGCATGGTGTTGTCGGGCGGGGCTGCGTCCGTCACAAACTACGAAGTAATCGAGCGCATCGGAGAAGCCACGATCGTGCGATTGAGACCGGTCACCGGGAGAACCCATCAAATACGTGTTCATATGCAATACATCGGTCATCCGCTTATAGGTGATAGCTTATATGTCCGTAAACACGACAATCCATTTTCAGCAACGATGGGTAGACAAGCCCTGCACGCACAGACGTTGTGTTTCACACATCCAGGTTCTAAGCAAATCGTGTGTTATGAAGCGCAACTTCCACAAGACATGCAGCAATTGATAGTTGATTTAAGAAGCGAGGTGAAATAATCGCATGGGCAACACACTATTACTCGTCGATGGCATGGCCGTATTATTCCGGGCTTATTACGCTTCCGCGCAAGGCGGAACCATCCGCAGAACGACAAGCGGCATCCCGGTCAATGCCGTGCACGGTTTTTTTCGATACGTATTTGATGCCCTTCGCACATATGAGCCGACCCATCTGGCTGTATGCTGGGATCTGAGCAGTACTACGTTCCGTACCGCACGTTATGCCCCTTACAAAGCGAACCGGGGGGAGCCGCCGGAAGATTTAATCCCCCAGTTTGAGATCGTCAAAGAAGCTTTAGCAAGTTTGGATATACCCAATGTTGGCGTACAAGGTTATGAGGCAGACGACTGCATTGGGACCATGGCGCATATGTATGCAGATGCCATCGATGTGCTCGTGCTCACAGGCGATCAAGATTTATTACAGCTTGTGTCGGAACGTGTGCGGGTTGTTCTGATGAAAAAAGGTTTCGGGAATTATGCAGTATATGATGTGGAGATGATGCGAGACGAGAAGGGACTTCAACCTCTGCAAGTGATCGACTTTAAAGGTTTAACTGGCGACAGCTCAGATAATTATCCTGGCGTGCGGGGGATTGGGGAGAAGACGGCATTGAAGCTGCTGCATGAATTTGGCACGATTGATGGGATCTTGGCAAATCTTGATCGGTTGCCTGCTTCCGTTAGGTCCAAAATCGAGGCTGACCTCGACATGCTGCATCTTTGCCGGGAATTGGCAATGATTCACTGTGAGGTCCCGCTCAGCTGTACCCTCGACGAATGCCGCTGGACACCACAGCAAGAGCGGGCTCATGCGAAATTCACTGAATTGGAGTTTCACAGTTTGTTGAAGGGCATCTTTCTATGAATCAAAAGCACTTTCATTGCCTTCTTCATCATGCGTTGGATGCGCGCCTGGATATTGTCTTGGCAAACCCTCGTGTAATTCGCGATTTTCGTATGAAAAGCGATTTGGCGGTCGCTGCTCCTTCCGCCAAGGCGTGCTTTTACCTAATGTTTCCGTAGGTAGGCTCGACCCGTAAGGGCCCTCCGGGAACTCTTCGGCAGTTAAGTCATTGCGTTGGGACTCCACAGTCGCAAGATCTTTATTCCATTCGCCCAATCGGTTACACCCCCCTACAATGGTATGAAAATTAAGGTGTCCGAACCAAGGCGATTTCATACTTACTACTCCGGGAATGAGATCGGTCCGATTACTTCCTGCAAGAAATCACATAAATCTTGAGCTTCCTCCTCGTTGAGGCGGAACACATGTTGCAAATATCCTTCTTCCTCAAGATCATCCGGTCCGATGATCGCACAGATGCCCCTTTGCATGTCCATCACGAGTTTTTTTCCATAGAAACGATTCGTCGACATAACAGCCAAATCAAAGCGATTGAGCGCTGGACTGATAAAGGTGACATATCGCGTCGTTGTTTCTTCTGTGCTGTCTGATAAAAAATCAAGTTCACTCATCCAAAATGTCTCCTTCGAAAGTAACTTTTCTCTGATTGCATGCGTATAACGTAATGTGCCATTAATTATAACGCATTAGAGGTGAAATTGGCAGTGCGGCGATTGCTACAATGTTTTTTTTGGTTGATGGATGTGCTCGTTGCCGTCTTTATTGGTCCTGTGGAACGCAATGGGGAACGCGGTAAAATTGTGCGCAAGATGGCCGAGAAACGAAGCACGTATGCGTTTGCCTTTACGGGTGCCATGGTACTGCTGATCACGGTCTATGCGATTGCCGTACGTTGGCCTAGCGGATCAATTCAATAAATGTCCTTGCCAAACAAACTTGAATCTGCTATATTCATCTCAATTGAATGACAAACACGAGGAAGCACCTCTCTTACATCCGTAGGAGAGGTTTTTTTGTTTGTCTTCGATCACTATTTCTTGGGAGGATGATTCCATATGCATTTGGTATTTATGAACAGTCTTGAGAGACGGACAGAGGAGAACCGCGTTGTGACCGCACAAGTTTCCATTCTAGAGCAGGATGGTGTATGGTCCGTTTACTGGTCGGAACCGATGACCTCCGGTGAACTCGTGCAGACGAAGTGGTTTGAAGGCAATAGCTGGGACGCGATGTTAAAGACATTCCGAAGTGAATTGCTGCGCGTTATGGCGCAAGGTTATGCGCCGCTTTTCGACAATGTGACAACAGATATGCAGTCGCACAGTGGGCGCACGGAATGGGTGCAGAAGCTTTATTATTACAGCGATGTGAATAAGCATATTTCGGTATATGATGAACTGCGCGAGTGGCGCCGTCAGCAAGCTGGGAAAGAGAAGAAGGCACCTTATATGGTCGCCACGAACCGTTTACTCAATCTGATTAGCACATTCCTGCCACAGAGCGATGATGAATTGTTGCAGCTCCCGGGATTTGGTCCCTTTAAGCTGAGATTATATGGCAAAGCAATCTTGACTTTCACAACAAGAGTGGCAAGGGAGACCATCTTCCCGCTCGATTGGGTGATGGATCACATCGATTATGCGCAATACAAGCTTTGGTTACACAATCAACAACTTTCCTTCGAAGAACGCGATCGGGTCCGGAAGGAACAGCGCAACGTTGTTCTAGAGGCTGCGCAAGCGGGTGCAACGTTGAAGTCGTTAGAGGATGCGAAGATCGATCGGCGAACAGCGATGTTACTTATTGAGGAGCTGGAGCAAGCGGGTGTTGACATGGAACCGATCATTGCTGCGGAATTGCAAGACATCCCAATGTCGGAGCAAGAACGTGTACGCACGATGTTCGCTAGCGTTGGAGACCGTTATTTAAAACCGATCTTTCAGAAATTAATTGACGCTCAGCCGTGGAAGGAGATGACAGCTGAAGCGGCTTACGAGAAACTTCGTTTCTTCCGGATCCAACATCGCAGAACGAAACAGCACCAGATAGAGAACTCCGCTAAGGCTAGTTAGGCGCATCTGTTGTGAACGGACATTAAAGCCATTCTTTCTTTCGGAAATAAATAAACATGGTGATCGCCAAGCAAACCATGACGCCAATGAGCACTAGCTCAAAGTGCGGAATGGCCAGTCCAGGAAGCTGTTCCACATTCATGCCATACACGCCAGTGATGAACGTGAGCGGGATGAAGATCAGCGTCACTGCCGTGAATACACGCATGATTTCATTCGCGCGGCTGGCGAGACTGGATTGGTACGCTTCACGCAAGTTTCCCATTAAGTCACGGAACGTATCGAACGATTCCGTGACTTTGAGTGCATTCTCGTGCATGTCTGCAAAATATTTTTGCAACGTGCCGTCAATCAATCGCAGTTCCTTCCGCGCGAGCATCCCAATGACATCCTTCTGCGGACTGAGCACTTTCTTTAAGTAAAGAATTTCACTTCGCAACCCAATGATTTCGTTGAGATGCGATTTTTTCGTTCGCATCAGAATATCTTCTTCGAGCTTTTCAATCTTGTCTTCAATCCGGTCGCCTACATGAAAATAGTTATATACGATAAGATCGGTAAGATGATA
>JBILCM010000125.1:0-4663 GCA_044353165.1 Paenibacillus sp. | reverse complement strand
CGAAGGAAGCATCGCATGCATCCAATTCTTGTTGGCCCTGCAACAACAACTTCGTCCGTTGGGCGTCGGTCTTGGCCGCAAAGTACTGATCCGCCATCGAACTAAGCCGCATCTTGCAACGTGCAATCAGGGCATCCATCTGTTGCGTTGACGCAGTTACGATGGTCTCGTAACTCATTGTGCTCACAATCGGCGCTACAGCAATCGTCAATGACTTCGCATCCCAACCAATGGTCCGGCCCAAAGACTCACCAAAAAAACGTAAGGGCACATAGAGCAAGTTATTATGAATGATGCCGCCTCTGCCTGCGGGGGGTTGTTTCTCCACGCCGCCAAACACATATGTGATCGAACGTTGGTGTACTGTGATCGTCTTCGTTACTAAGGCGGTTGAAGCGGGTTTAGAAGAGATGGAATTGTTGTCCGATGTTACAAGCCGCTCTTTGTTCATGGCTTGAATCTTTGCCAGTTCACTTGTAGAAGGGGTGTCCACATAGACCGCGTTCGCCGCGATATCCCACTGCACCTTCTGTTCCAGTGCATTGGACATGAATCGCAGCGGAACATATGTCGTCCCGTTCACTATGAAGCCCTCTTGGCCTGTCGGCGGAGCTAGCGCTTGATCCCCGAATAAGAACTGAATCGGCGCCATCATGACTTTGATCCGCATGGAGGTCTCAGCAGCATGAACGATTGTGTTGAATGCTCCTGTCGGCGATAAGCCAAGAGCGACGACCGCAACGGCAACGACCACTTTCACCCACCATTGCAACTTTGTGCTTCTTCTATGCATCACTTAATTCCCGCCTTTCGTAGCGTTATAATATGCAAGATACCAAGTCACAAACTGATCTAACCCTTCGCGGATCGAAGTGTAAGGTCGAAACCCAACATCTGCCGTCAATGCGGAGATCTCCGCATACGTGGCCACAACGTCTCCTGCTTGCATCGGCAGGAATTCAATCTTCGCTTCACGACCAAGTAGCGACTCGAGAATGCCGATGAACTCCATTAAAGAAACAGGTTCGTGATTGCCTATGTTGTACACCTTATAGGGTGCGTAGCTGGATGCGGGGTCCGGCTTGGTCCGGTCCCAATCGGGAGTTGGTTTCGGCGGGTTCGGCAACAAGCGTACAATGCCTTCAACAATGTCATCAATAAATGTGAAATCCCGCTGCATCGCCCCGTGATTGAACACCTTGATCGGACGGCCTGCGAGAATATCACGTGTGAATGAGAAATAAGCCATGTCCGGTCGACCCCAAGGGCCGTATACGGTGAAAAATCGCAGACCCGTTACTGGCAAGCCATAAATATGGCTGTACGTGTGCGCAAGCAGCTCATTCGCTTTCTTCGTGGCGCCATAGAGGCTGACGGGATGGTCTGTCGATTGTGTTGTCGAGAAGGGCATCGCGGTATTCGCGCCATAGACCGAACTCGATGACGCATAAATCAAGTGTTTGCATGTGCCATCCAATCCTCTGCAAGCTTCAAGAATATTTGTAAAACCTAACAAATTCGCTTGTATATACACTTGGGGGTTCTCCAGACTATAACGCACCCCGGCCTGAGCAGCCAAATTCACAACTTCTGTGAACTCGTGTTGAGCGAACACAGCTTGTACCGCCTGGGCATCGGCCAAGTCGACCTTGTAAAACTGGAAGGGTTGCCTGTCCTGATCCGCGTTGTGTGCTAACAGCTTCAACCGGTCTTCCTTCAGTTTCACATCATAATAGTCATTCAGATTATCGATCCCGATGACTTCGTGACCTTCTGTCAACAACCTGCGCGCCAGATGAAATCCTACAAACCCAGCCACTCCTGTGACCAGAACCGCCATGTCTATCATCTCCCGGTATATTTTCGTTGCATGTTACGTTAAAATAGTATCCGTACCTAACGATCACCCTTAGCCTTGAACATACATTCTAAAGTGAGGTATATCGATGCACACCTTTATTCGAATGGACATCATGCCATACCAGATCGATCCGCATGCATGGAAGGAAGTCTATGCAGAGGCCTTGGCACTCGTAAGCGCGTATCCGTTCCTAGATCAAGATCTGGACGGCAATATCAAGCGAACGCAAGAACGTGAATTGCTTATAAGAACAGAACGTGTTGTCGGATGGCGAACGAGCGGTGATTTGCGTTCGATGACGCAAGCACAATCGTTCAGTCTTGTGCAAGATTTGCATTTTTACAGAAACAAAGGCTCGGACCACATCGATCATTACGATGATATCCTGCATGCTGGCGTGTTTGATCATTTCAGCAAGAAAGACCAACAACGCTATGCCCAACCGAGCATTGCCGTCGTCTTTGATGCGAGAACAAACCTGCTACCTTACCATATCCCTCTTTTGGCGATTGCTTGTCTCATTGAACATCGGTTCCCCCGGCATGCCATGGTGTACGGGGATATTGAGCTTGAACAGATGAAGCAAGCGACCGACTGGGCAACTTCCATCTTACAATGTCCGATTTTGTTGCCGGAGCGGGCTGACCAGCACAAGTTATTAGACCGGATCACCCCGATGTTCCGCCAAGAAACGGGAAGGTTAGCCGCATTCCTGGAATGCACGCTTCACCCTTACGATCAGCAGTTGGATGCGTTTGTGCGAAGTCATTTTCGTAAGAAAACAATCGAGCGTACGATGCCTCCCTTCAGCCCATCAACAGTCGCCGAACCCAGCCCAATATACAAATCCACAACGAAACTCCCAACATCAACCCAATGAGAAACTCTCTCCACATCGTTATATAGGGTTTGTGACACATAGCAACACCTTCATTCCCTTTCTATCTAGTATAGGTGTGAAGGTGTTGGAATAGTCCAGTGGGCATTCCTAGGTATCAATCTACATTTTGCTTAAGAGACGCTGGATCTCTGCTTCTTTCATGGCGTCATATTGTTTGCGATAATCATCAATTACCGCTTTGCTTGTGCTGCCATAGCCATTCGAATTCAGTTGCACTTGCAGGTTGTTCATGATGTTCTCGAAAGCAGCATCACACGCGGCCAACTCCTTCTCACCCTCTGCAAGCAAGGCCATCTGCTGTTTCGCCCCTTTGGCCGCGAAAAATTGATTCGCTAATGTGGTCAGACGACTCTGACATTTATTTTGTAACGTTTGAATTTGGGTGTTCGTATTGGTGATGATGCTCGCATAACTTGGTTTGGACGGCGGCGGTGTCGATACCGGCGGTGGTGTTGGTGTTGGCGTTGCCGGAGCCGGTGTGGTCGGAGGTACAGCCGTAGAAGAGCCGCCTGTTGCGGTAGAACTTCCTGCTGAAACAGGCGGTACCGTCGAAGAAGTATTCCCTACCGCTGCATTCGAGTTAGCTGTAACGTTGTTGCTGACGGTTGTCGAAGGTGATGCAGGAGGGACAGCAGTCGCAGGAGCTACCGCGATGGTATATGACTTCGCATCCCAGTTGATACTGCGACCAACCGATTCACCGAAAAATCGTAGCGGCACATAAAGTTTGTTGTTGATTAACAATCCGGAGTTCCCATCTGAGGGTGATTTTACAACTCCCTGAAATACATATGTAATAGGTCGTTGTACCACTGTCAAGGTTCGCACCGGAATTTTGGTTGTAGCGGACGTGTAAGATTTCTCATCCACGACGCGGTTTAAATTCAGTTCCCGAATCATCACTAACTCACTGCGCGTGGGTGGATCAACAAACACCGTGTATGTCTTGGGATCCCACTTCACTCGTTGTTCAACCGCATTGGACATGAAGCGAAGCGGTACATACGTCACGCCATCAAGCATAAACCCTTCTTCCCCTGGAGGAGGAGCAAGCTCGAGATTGTTGAATTGAAAACTGATCGGCGCAAGTACGGCACTAATTTTCTTCGTCTTCGCACTTACGCTCGTTGCCATTACTGACGCAGGTAAACTTATCGATAGGGCCATCGCGATGGTGATCACAAGAACCACTTGCCAATGATATCGCAGATTCATTCAACCATCCCCTCTTCCTTCTGGACTTCAGCATAACTTTTGCCTTGACTTAAGCCATATTTAGCAGCAATTTCAATCAAACGATTGTAATCTTCTTCACTTAACCGTTCAATAAAGTGCTTCCGTGCGGCTTTCTTATCTTCGACCGTGATCCCATCGCTGGCCATCGCAGCGTACGCTTTTAATTCTCCGACTGAAAAATGTTTCACCAACACCGAAGAAACCGCAAGCTTCTCTTGTGTCGTTACTTTCGCTTGGAGTTGGACGGTTTGATCTTCAGTGAGACTTGATGTGTAGGCATTCAACAGCGGATCTGAATTCGCAGGTTCAACTTTGGGTGTTGCTGTGGGTGATGTTGGAGGTTCAATAACCGGCGCCTCATCTGTAACAGGCAATGGTGCGGTGCGCTCGGGAGTCACGTCGGGTGTCGTTGGCGATTGTGGTTGCTCTTCAACCGTCGAGGCCACTTGTGTCAATACAAAATCAACGACGACCTGCATACCGATAAATCCAGTGATACCAAGTACAATCAAAATAGCTGCACTGATCCCCATCCATCGCTTCCACTTCTTCATTCGCAATGCCCTCCTTCTGGTCAATTACGAAACATGCTGATAAGATGGCACAATCAATTTCAACATTTCACGAATCATTCCCTGGTCCCCTACTAATACTTGTTCCAACCG
>JBILCM010000016.1:0-41632 GCA_044353165.1 Paenibacillus sp. | reverse complement strand
GTTGTTTCGTACTCGTTGTTCAGTTTTCAAGGAGCAACTTCGCCACCGTCTCACGGGCGACTTTTATATCCTATCACATCCCTTTTACCGTTTGCAACTGTTATTTTTTATTATTTTAATTTTCGATGAATCACGTAGCGAGACAGGTCATTCGGCGATGCCAATCGCGCGAACATACGGAAGATGACTTTGTAGCGTCGCTCGATGGCGAACTTCATGTCTTGGTCAAGATGCGAATCACGCAAGTCCATCTGCATCTCATCCAACTCTTTGCGCAACACATAATCCAGTTCTCTGCATTCGCGTTCATTTAACAAGATTCCAAGCATATTTTCAAAGTGAACCCCCTGCAACGTCAATCTCATGTCTATGTTTATGGTATTCACCAAAAGTTGACGTTCTATCCCCTGACCAAGGCATAGGTGACCGTGCTTTCAATAAAAGCTGCAATCAGTAATGCCCAGAATAAAAATGCAACAAGTCTGCCTAACTTGCTGTGGAACGCCTGCAGCTTGTCATTAGCTACAGATTTTCGAATGTACCTCCGGATCACCACAACACCATACCTAAGACCATACGCCGCAGCGATCACAATCGCTGTTAATTCGAATACACCATGCGGCAGCAACCCCAGAACAATCACTTCATAAAGACTAGCTCCTGCATCTGTTGCCCATGAAACGACAAATCCGATCAATAATCCGTTCATGACCAGGAATAGAATAGGGAACAATCCGGCAAGGGCCCCCAGAAATACAACAACTAGAGACTTCACGAAATTGTTGATGAATATAAAGATGAAAATCCACAGTTGCGAATTATCCATCTGGTCGAGTCGGGTAACCGTATCACGCAGAGGCTCAAGTTGCCCAAGTAAGAAAT
Source organism: Paenibacillus sp. (assembly GCA_044353165.1). Lineage (GTDB taxonomy): Bacteria > Bacillota > Bacilli > Paenibacillales > YIM-B00363 > JBILCM01. The sequence goes on along the minus strand of JBILCM010000016.1, from coordinate 40,750 downwards.
CATGTAAAGGTTCAGCACGAAAGCCAATAATCACACCAAAGACCATCAATAAAGCGCAAATTAGTATATAGCGCCTTAACTCCACAAGATCCAGTAGAAACTGTTTTAGACCAACCATGGCGAACCTCCTTCATTTTGAAAATCAACGCATAACTTGTCTTTCCTCGCATAAATTTAGAATAGAAAGGAGGACAACAGCATGAATATATTTGTTGTAATCAACGGAAAGCGGTTAAAGCAACGTCTCGTTCTGTTGTTGGGTGTAATTTTTGCCGTTGGTGTCATCTATGCAGAACGCACGAATATCACTGTATTTCAAAGCGAGGAGACGCCTGCGGCGGTCTACAAAGTCGTGACGGAACGCAAGGTGTTGTCACTTACCTTCGATATTAGTTGGGGAGAACAACGTGTTGGACCGATTCTAGACATTTTGCAACAAAAGAAGGTGCAGAAAGCGACGTTCTTTCTTTCGGCCCCATGGGCAGAGAGTCACCCCGAAATTGTGCGTCGCATCCTCGACGCTGGTTTTGAGATCGGCAGTCACGGCTACAAGCATGCAAACTACAGTCGATTCAAGGATGACGAAATTCGTACACAAATCCGCACAGCTCATGCAGCCCTGACGAAAGTCACTGGGATGTCGCCTCGACTCATCCGCATGCCCAATGGCGATTACGATCAGCGTGTACTGCGTATCGCCCACGAACTGGGATATCGCACCATCCAGTGGGACACCGATTCCAAGGACTGGACCAATCCGGGAACACAGAGCATCATCCAATCTGTGATTACGGGCGCTCACCCTGGCGATATTGTATTGCTGCATGCGAGTGACTCTGTGAAACAAACCCACGAAGCATTGCCCGTCATTATTGATGAACTTCGATCCAGAGGGTATACATTCGCCACGGTTACCGAATTAATCCAAGGAACCGAGTTTGATGCTAACAAAGCGCAAGAGCAAACACCCTCAACACGGGGTTTTGCACCTGTTCCGTCCGAAACATGATTGACGTTACGGGACGGTTTATCATATTCGGTCGGTCAGCGGGCAAGTTCCTTGCTGCCGGCCGATTTCGTGTCGTTCTTCGTGCCAAGAAGGCGATGCAATTGCAAGATCTGCCAAGCATTGCAGACAAAGAACGGGAAAAGCATGAGTGCGGTTGTGTTCGGATTCGACTCACGCAACGCCGGCACTGCTTCAAGTAAGGTTACAGCGATCAAGAAAAATAATGTAGGTACAATTGAACTTTGGTTTGTTTGTTTTACCTTGAAATGTGTGATTGGAATGGCAGCAATAATGAGTAATATCGGAAACGCAATATAAGGAAGTATATTTTCCCCTTCGGGCACATGCATAACAATGTACCTGAATGTATAAAAAATGACTCCCGCAGTGATGAAAATTTGAACGTAGACCCATAGCAATTTCGAACGGAAAAAACCTTGTGCGAAAAAATGGGCCGTTAAATAAGCAAAAAATCCCATATGACTGAATGCCCCTAACGTCGCCCCGACAAGGGCTGTCCCCAAAACATTGAACCCCAAACCTTCTAGTCCAATTTTGAAAGGTGTATAGTCTGGATCAATAAATAACACAAACATACCCACGACTAATGCAACACCTATTCCCCACGCGACCGTCGTCATAAATAAGAAAAACCATTTGGCCAGCGTCATTTCGTTACCTCCATCGTCCCTTTGTGAATCTTCATTCAATCAAATTGTATCAACCCAACCGGGAAAAAGCCAATGTTTGGCGCACATAAGGTGCCTCCTTGCAAGATACACTAAATACAAATGTGCTCGGAGGGTATGCCTAACATGAAAAATCGACTACACGTTATCATTGCAATCGGTTGTTTGGCCTTTGTTGTATCTTGCGGGTCCGATCAACCGCAAGCAGCGCCAACGGATTATAAAGAAATCAAAACGATGGTCATCGATATTCTCAAAACAGAAGATGGACGCAAAGCTATTGGAGATGCAAACAAGCATGGCGACGGTGAAGACGTTATGCGTATGCGTATATTAGAAACGGAACAAGGCAAACGTTTACAGTTGGTTGTTCAGGACATTCTGTCAGATCCTGCCTATGCCCATGCGCTTAAGGAATTAATGGTCGACCCAAAATTCGCAGGCGATTTTGCTAAAGCTGTGAATGAAGAGAACAAGAATATTCATAAGGCGCTGATGAAGGATCCCGAATACCAACAAGCACTGATTGATGTATTGAAAGATCCTCAATTTGAACATATTTTGTTAGAAACCATGAAAAGCAGTCAATACCGCCAACAAGTCATGGTCATCATGAAGGACTCGATGCAGAGTCCGTTATTTCAAACCCAGATGATTCAACTCATGCAGAAAGCTTTAGAAGAACAAACAAAGCCGAAGCCGGATGCAAAGAAAGGTGGATCAGGCAACGGAAAACAGACGGGGAATGAATCACAAAGCGGTGATGAAAACGGTGGTAAACAAAAGCAGCGCGACTCCAAAGAAGAGATGATCTAAGCTCCTAAACCGCCAGTTCTTAGGAAATCCAAACCGGCGGGAATAGGAATTCGGAGGTCATGGTTAAGACGTCTTGGCAATAATTCGGTCCGCGAGTTCCAAGTACAATTCACCTGTCGCACAATCTTCCTTATAGATCGATGGCGCGTAATCCGGTTCTGCAGGGTGATTGTCAGGTGCGCCGAGCGGAACTTGCAGCAAGAGCTCCGTTCGCAATTCTTCGGCTAATTTTGCACCGCCGCCGCGGCCAAAAACGTAAGCACGGTCGCCATTACGGTCCTCGTACCAAGCCATATTCTCCACAATCCCGAGAATCTCGTGGTTTGTGTGCATTGCCATTGCACCTGCACGCGCTGCAACGAAAGCGGCTGTTGCGTGGGGGGTCGTGACGATGATTTCCTTGCTGTGAGGGATCATCTGATGTACATCCAATGACACATCACCTGTTCCTGGAGGCAGGTCTAGCAAAACGTAGTCAAGTTCACCCCAACGAATGTCTTGGAAGAAATTTCGCAACATCTTGCCCAACATAGGCCCTCGCCAAATCACAGGCGTATTGTCTTCGACAAAGAAGCCCATCGAGATCACCTTCACGCCGTGACTTTCAACCGGATAAACAACATTATCCACAACTTCGGGACGACCTTCGATTCCCATCATATCGGGGACACTAAATCCATAAATATCGGCATCCACCAGTCCCACTCGCTTGCCTCTGCGAGCCAAAGCAACAGCCAAGTTTACAGTTACGGTAGACTTCCCAACACCACCTTTGCCACTTGCGACAGCAATGAATGTGGCTGGATGGTCTGCGTCTAATAAACTGCGTACTTGCAAATCCGGTTTGCGCTCCGCCTCTAACCGTTGCAATTTCTTATTGATTTCACCACGTTCAAAATCGGACATCGGCCGCACTCGTATATGTACATCGGACAGACCGATTTCAGTAAGCGCAGCATGTATCGCATGCTCAATCTCTGACTGCGCATCCGGTTCATCTGAAGTTTGCGTCAACGTGAGCGAAATACGCTCCTCGCGAACCATGACATCACGAATGATGCCCAACTCCACTAAACTCAAGCCGCTTTGTGTATCATGAATGTGGTGCAATGCTTCTAAGGCTTGTTCTCTTGTCGCCAACGTAGCCACCTCTTTAATTATTTTGGTGCATCGTCATTATAACACACGCCGCGACAATTCCACCTCTTCACCACTGCTTAATTTACGGGACCCTTTGATGAACAAGCGACATTCTTTCTCCTGATGCATGCCTTAAAATGCCTCGATAAATTGCCGTAGCCAATTGCTGTTGATAGTCAACTTGAGCCAGGCGCGACGCCTCCATCGGATTGGAAATAAATCCAACTTCGATAAGGACTGCAGGCACTTTCGTTCGTTCCAACAAATAAATGCCGCGAATCGTTTTCGATTGCCGGTGTGTATTGACAAGTTGCGTACGTAACTCGTCTTGAATCAATTTGGCTAAGCCTTCATTCTGAGCATGATTCTCTGTGTAGAACGTCTGTGGACCAAACCATCTCGTCGAAGGGAACGCGTTCAGATGGATTGAAATGAACACATCCGCGTTTTTCTCATTCACGAGTGCAGCTCGTGCCTTCAGATCTTCTGTTTTACGGCGGCTCAACCCTCTTGTGCCGAGTGAAGCGAGATCTTTATCCGTTTCTCGTGTCATATAGACCACCGCACCCGCTTGCTGCAAATAATCGCGTAAATACAATCCAATTTGCAGTGTAACCTCTTTCTCATGCAACCCCGATTGGCTTTGCGCGCCACCATCAGCCCCCCCGTGACCGGGGTCGACCACAATCACTTGACCTGATAGCGGAAGTGTCCAGTATGTCCATGTTCTGACTGTCGGCAATTGATTTGAGAATACGATCATGATCAGTGTAACCAGCACTGCGAATATCAACATTCTACGCTTGGTCTGTCTTGATAACCAATAGACGACATATGTACGTCTGAATTTCACGAGTGACCCCCCATCCATAAAAGGAAATACCACATCTATATGGGTTGAGGGGCTTGTTTATGACGATTATCGAGCGAATGTCAATGTCTCGGTCATGCCTACAGCCAATAACTTCGCCACTTCTGGACGCGTAAATTGCGAAGGAAGATGTTGTCCATTACGCAACATTTCCCTGACTTTCGTTCCAGATAATTGCAAGTGATAGACAGGTTCGTGCGGACACGTCTTCTTCGTAGCCATATTGTCACAGATCGAACAGAAGAAACTATGATCAAAGAACAATATGGTAATCCCTAATTCTGCATCGTCAAAATGTCGAAATATCTCTTGCGCCTCGTATGTTCCGTAATAGTCGCCTACACCCGCGTGATCGCGTCCTACGATAAAATGCGTGCATCCGTAATTCTTGCGCACGAGAGCATGAAATACCGCCTCGCGTGGCCCAGCATATCGCATGGCTGCAGGAAAAACGCCAAATAGTACGCGTTCCGCAGGATAATAATGTTCCAATAACACTTTATAACTTTTCATACGAATTTCAGCAGGAATGTCGTCCGATTTTGTTTCACCAACGAGTGGATGAAGAAATAACCCATCCACGATCTCCATGGCACTCTTTTGAATATACTCGTGTGCACGATGGACGGGGTTTCTCGTTTGGAATCCAACAATACTTTTCCAACCTCGCTCGCGGAACATTCTGCGTGTTTCTGACGGATCATGAGCATATGAGTCATACGGTTGTCGATTGGGTCGATTCAACATGGTAATTGTTCCGCCTACATAATGATCCGGTCGTTCGAACAACTTCGCTACACCGGGATGCGCTCGGTCTTGTGTCTTGTAAACGTGCAATGCTTCTTTGTTTCGATCGATACTATAGCAGTCCTCTACAGCTAATATTGCATACAAGATTCCATCTGCTTCCCCTACAAGTGCAACTTTCTCTCCAGGACAAAGTTCTTGAAAAACCGTCTCCTCCACAGCAAGTGTAACGGGTATGCTCCACACTGTACCATCGCTTAAGCGCATGTCCTGCAATACAGATTCGTAATCCACCTCCGTCAGAAACCCTGTTAACGGGGAGAACGCCCCTGATGCAATACAGTCCATGTCCGCGATGGTCCATGAATTCACCACTAATTTACGCAGACTGTTTGAAAGTTGTAACAATTCTATACGCTCTTGACCCTCTGCATATCGCTGAATCAATCTTCCGCCGTGCGGTTCACCTATAGCCATGTGACTTCCTCCCTCTTACCTATCCCGTTATTTTATTTGTGTAAACCGCACTCCGTCTTCTCCATCCCAGCCCAGCGTCCGGATCGCGGATCTTCACCTGGTATGACAGGACGCGTACAATGAGTGCAACCAATGCTCGGATAATTTTTGTCGTGCAAAGAATTATACGGCAATTGATGTTCACGTATATATGTCCATACATCTGCTGATGTCCACCGCACTAGTGGATTGAACTTTACTTTATTGAATTTACGGTCCCATTCTATCACTTTACTCTGAGCACGGGTTATCGCTTGATCCCGACGGATACCCGTAATCCATGCATCATAGGAATGAAGTATTTCATATAGCGGTTCAACTTTACGAATGGCACAACATGCATTCGGATCTTTCTGCCAAAGATGGTCTCCATATTGGTTTGCTTGTTGTTCGGGTGTGTGGTTCGACTTCACTTGGATGAAAGTTTTGTTGTATTTAGCCGCCAATATATCACGTACTTCATACGTTTCTAAGAAATGAAATCCCGTGTCTAGGTAGAACACATCGGTGTTAGGATTCACTTTATGCAACAGATCGACCAATACGATATCTTCTGGCCCAAAACTACATGCAAGGATAATCTTTGGGAACGATGTTGTTGCAAATTGTAAAATTTGTTCTGGCGATGAATGCTCGTGGGTTTGAGCCATCTTGCTGATCCCTTGGAAATCTACTGTACTCAACATGCATTCAAATCCTCCTTCGTCTTTCTTCTGGATTGCATATACAATGTATCCTTATTCGGTATAGGCCCATTGGGTGCAAAAAACCCGTTTATGAAGTTTTCGCTCCATAAACGGGTTGCTCGTTCTTTGCGTATAATTAGCGCTTTGAGAATTGAGGTGCACGACGTGCTGCCTTCAATCCATACTTTTTACGTTCCTTCATCCGCGGATCGCGTGTTAAGAACCCTGCTCGCTTCAACGAAACACGATATTCGGGATCTGCCTTCAACAATGCGCGAGAAATGCCGTGGCGGATTGCTCCTGCTTGCCCGGTAATTCCTCCGCCATGCGCGAGTACGATGACATCATATTTACCTAATGTGTCGGTCAATGTTAGCGGTTGTTTTACGATGAGCTTTAGTGTTTCTAAACCAAAGTAATCATCAATTTGCCGCGAATTGATTACAATATTCCCTTCGCCCGGAACCAGTCGAACACGGGCAATGGATTGTTTACGTCGTCCTGTGCCATAGTATTGAAACTGTGCCATGTGCCGAACCTCCTTCGATCTTATCCGCGCAACTCGTACACTTGAGGATTTTGTGCTTCATGCGGATGTGTTGCGCCCGCGTATACTTTTAATTTTGTTTTTAATGCGTTACCTAATTTTGTTTTAGGAAGCATTCCGTGAACGGCGATTTCAATCATTCGTTCCGGTGTATTTTGTAACATCTCGTATGCAGGTGTAATGCGAAGTCCGCCCATGTACCCTGAATGACGATAATATTTCTTTTGTTGCATCTTTTTCCCCGTTAACGTGATTTTCTCAGCGTTGATCACAATAACAAAATCGCCTGTGTCAACGTGGGGGGTGAATTCTGGTTTATGCTTCCCTCGAATTAAAGCCGCTACTTCGCTAGCCAATCGACCGAGCGTCTGACCTGCTGCATCTACAACATGCCACTTGCGCTCAACTTCGTTTGGCTTAGCCATATACGTTGTCCGCATCTTCGTTCCTCCTACAAATGCAAATAAACGATGCTATATGTTTTTCAATGTACCGGGTTAGCGGTAACACAAAATGTTGAAAAAATTGTTTTTTGGCTTTTATGGAAGTTCTTTGTCGGGGCTGTGGGATCAGTGACAAAGAGAAGCCAAAAAAATAATACAACATATCCCGGCGTTTAGCAAGCATTATTGAAAAGTTATGCCTCATAATGTACTTCCCAAAGTGTAAGACCATGTGCCTTAGCCGTAGGTCCAGCTTGCGTCCGATCCTTCGCCTGCAGAATATGTACCATAGCTTCCGAATCCCGTTTACCTTCGCCAATACTGATTAACGTTCCAATTATGATTCGAACCATATGATATAAAAAACCATTCCCTGTGATCATCAAATGAATGAGGCCTTCACAATTCCGGCTTAAGTCGGCTTCATATATGGTACGTACATGGTTTTCAGGTCCCGCCCGGACGGAGCAGAATGAGGTGAAGTTGTGTTCACCAACAATAGCCTTTACAGCATTCTTCATGGCTTCATAATGAAGTGGACCTGGGTGATGTAATTCAACATGTTTCATTAAAGGATTTAAATACCGATTATTATTGATCGTATAACGATATGTTTTTCGTTTCGCTGATTTACGTGCGTCGAATCCAAGATCAACTTCCTCTGATTTGAATACGACAATGTCATTCGGTAGAACTGTGTTTAATGCTGGACACCAACGTGAAGCAGGGATCGGTGCACGCGTGACGAAATTCACCACTTGTGCACGGGCATGAACTCCTGCATCCGTCCTCCCGGAACCAACAATTTGCGCAGACTCGCCACTTACTTTAGTAATTGCTTTCTGTAATTGCAATTGAATGGTTTCAAGACCGGGTTGGACTTGAAAACCATGATAACGCGTGCCATCATAACTGACGGTTAATCGCACGTTATGCATCATAGCCAGGAATCGACCCCACAACTAAGAGATAAAAAAAGGGCATGGGGGAATCAATGATTCCGACCGCCCTCCTTTGTGTTAAGGCCATTATGCTTCCGCCCGGTCTACCAATTCCAAGTAAACCATTGGAGCTGCATCGCCCCGACGTGGTCCTAATTTTAAAATCCGCGTGTAACCGCCTTGACGTTCAGCGTAACGAGCGGCAAGATCGGAGAAAAGCTTCTGAATTGCATCTTTTCCCTCTTGAGCTTCTTCCCGCCGAACATACGCAGCTACTTGGCGTCGTGCATGAAGGTCTCCACGTTTTGCAAGTGTGATTAACTTCTCTGCAATGGAGCGCACTTCCTTGGCTTTCGCTTCCGTAGTTTGAATGCGTTCGTAAATAAACAAGTCAGTGACCATATCACGAAACAACGCTTTACGGGCGCTAGAGTCCCGGCTTAACTTTTGGTATGCGGTCATGGAATATTCCCTCCTCTCAGTCCTCTTTGCGAAGACCCAAACCGAGTTCTTCTAGTTTCTCTTGAACTTCTTCCAAAGACTTACGCCCAAGATTCCGAACCTTCATCATGTCTTCTTCCGTCTTCATAATTAACTCTTGCACCGTATTGATGCCTGCGCGCTTCAAGCAATTATAAGATCGAACGGATAGATCAAGTTCTTCAATCGTCATCTCAAGCACTTTTTCTTTCTTATCTTCTTCCTTCTCCACCATGATCTCTGCATCTTTGGCACCGTCAGTCAAACCAACAAATAAATCCAAGTGCTCTGTCAGTACTTTGGCACCTAAGCTTACAGCCTCTTCGGGACGAATGCTGCCATCCGTCCAAATTTCCAAGGTTAACTTATCATAGTTTGTGACTTGACCGACACGTGTGTTCTCTACACTATAATTCACGCGAGTGATCGGGGTGTATATCGAATCTACGGGAATAACACCTATCGGCTGGTCATCCCTCTTATTCTTGTCCGCAGAAACGTAACCTCGACCCCGTTGTGCATGAATTCTCATATGAAGTCGAGCATCTGAAGACAGGGTTGCAATATGGAGATCAGGGTTTAAGATTTCAACATCACTGTCCGCCCGAATATCACCAGCAGTTACAACACCTTCACCTTCAGCATCGATTTCAAGAACTTTTTCTTCGTCGGAGTGAATTTTTAACGAAAGTCCTTTCAAATTCAGGATCATTTCCGTTACATCCTCAATAACGCCCGGAACGGTCGAGAATTCATGAAGTACTCCATCGATTTGTACACTCGTAACGGCGGCTCCTGGTAAAGAAGATAATAAGATTCGGCGCAACGAATTACCGAGTGTCGTGCCGTAACCACGCTCAAGCGGTTCTACAACGAAACGGCCATATGTACCGTCCTCACTGACTTGTACGGTTTCGATTTTCGGCTTTTCGATTTCGATCATCATTCAATACCTCCTTAAACGTCGCTTAGCTCAATCATAAAAAGAGAAAATCTGTAGTATGCCTATCCTTCACAACCATTATTCACAAGTGTTGGATAAATATACTACTACATATGAGCCTCATTATACACGACGACGTTTAGGTGGGCGGCAACCATTATGTGGAATCGGCGTAACGTCTTTAATGAGGTTAACTTCAAGTCCTGCGGCTTGCAATGATCGAATAGCTGCTTCGCGTCCTGCACCCGGACCTTTTACCATGACCTCGACGCTTTTCATGCCATGTTCCATTGCAGCTTTCGCTGCCGTTTCTGCAGCCATCTGCGCAGCGAATGGCGTACTTTTGCGCGAACCTTTGAAACCAAGTCCGCCAGAGCTTGCCCAAGATACCGCATTACCTTGCGGATCCGTAATCGTAACAATGGTGTTGTTAAACGTAGAACGAATGTGTGCGACACCCGACTCAACATTTTTTCTGTCGCGTCGTTTGGTTCGTACCGCTTTCTTCGCGGGTTTTGCCATGGATTGTTATCCCCCCTTCTTATTTCTTTTTGTTGGCTACTGTTCTTCGTGGTCCTTTGCGAGTACGTGCATTTGTCTTTGTCCGTTGTCCCCGAACAGGCAAACCACGACGGTGGCGAATACCGCGATAGCAACCAATTTCGATCAAACGTTTAATGTTCAACGAAATTTCACGACGAAGATCACCTTCGACCTTGATATTCTTATCAATTTGTTCACGAAGACGACTGATTTCATCTTCTGTAAGATCTTTCACGCGTGTATTTGGATTGACTTCAGTCGCAGTAATAATGTTCTGTGCTGTTGTCTTACCAATCCCGTAGATGTATTGAAGAGCAATCTCGACGCGTTTATCGCGAGGTAAGTCAACTCCAGCTATACGTGCCATAGATTAGATGAGCACCTCCCTTAGCCTTGTTTTTGTTTGTGTTTTGGGTTTTCGCAAATAATCATTACGTTGCCTTTGCGTCGTATGACTTTGCATTTCTCACAGATCGGTTTTACCGAAGGTCTTACTTTCACTGGGAACCCCTCCTAATTCCTTGATACGGAGGCGAATCATTTGCGGTACGTTATTCGCCCTCTCGTCAAATCATACGGCGAAAGTTGAATCACGACCTTGTCTCCCGTCAAGATTCGTATAAAGTGCATACGCAACTTTCCCGAAACATGCGCAAGAATTTGATGCCCGTTCTCCAACTCTACACGAAACATGGCGTTCGGCAACGGTTCTATGACCGTGCCTTCAACTTCAATCACATCTTCCTTGGCCATTCGTTGTCTCCTTTCCATCACCTTCAGCATGCATGCTTTCCAGAAACTTCAGAAGCGCAAACCGTAGTTTCCCATTCGTCACCCTGCCAGTTTCCTGCAAACTACTAGCAACCTCGATGCTGACGAATTCGGTTAACTCGAGGTGCAGTACATTCTTTCGCTTGGGTTGATCAAACTTTCGTCGAACACCATCTGCAATACTTACGGTGCGACTGTCGGTAAGACCGACGATGACTGCGAAGGAATGCTGATCCCTGCCGCGTAGCACTTTTACAACTTGCCCCAACATGGGTTCCTTCGTAGCTACACGAGACGTCGTAGCGCAGTTCATGAAATCAAACTGCGAAGTTCTTCCGTTACTTCATCGATCTCCTGCTCACCGTTTAATTCCCGGAGCAATCCCTTACTATGGTAGTACGCTAATAAAGGTGCGGTTTTGTTGATGTACTCATCTAAACGAGTACCGACCTTTGCTTCGGTATCATCTGAACGTTGGTAAAGCTTTCCTTCGCACTTATCACAAACGTCCATTGATGACGGTGGGTTAAACAGGATATGGTATGTCGCGCCACAGCTACTACAAATTCTTCTGCCTGTCAAGCGCGCAAGTAACAAGGAGCGATCAACCTTTAAGTTCACAACATGATGGATTTTTGTGTGAAGCGAAGCAACAATTTCTTCAAGCGCTTCAGCTTGTGAAATGGTTCGAGGAAAACCATCAAGCATAAACCCTTGTGCGCAATCTTGTTGTTGCAGTCGTTCACGTACAATACCAATTGTAACTTCATCGGGCACGAGTAAGCCTGCGTCTACATATTCTTTCGCTTTCAGTCCAAGAGCCGTTCCTTGTTTCATGGCAGAGCGGAATGCATCTCCCGTAGAAATGTGTGGAATGTGAAATTCCGCAACAATTCTCTCTGCTTGAGTCCCTTTCCCTGCTCCCGGTGGCCCCATCAGGATTAAATTCATCAATTCTTAGCCTCCCTGAATGCCCCAAAACCAGTTAACGGTTAATGAAACCTTTGTAGTGACGTTTAATCAATTGACTTTCAATCTGTTTCATTGTCTCTAGTGCAACACCGACAACGATTAGCAAACTTGTACCGCCTACGGTAACCGTATTAGGAAGGTTCGCTAGACTCCCAAAAAAGACAGGAAGTATTGAAACTAGAGCCAAGAATATAGCACCAGACAACGTGATCCGCGAAATTACTCTAGTCAAATATTTTGACGTTGTAATCCCAGGACGGATGCCAGGAATATAACCACCATTCTTCTTCATGTTATCCGCCATTTGTACAGGATTGATCTGCACGAACGTATAAAAATACGTAAAGCCGATAATGAGCAGTACATACAGCACCATGCCTAGGGGAGCTGTATAATACGTGTTTGTGATGATCCAGTCAGCAATCGGATTGGTCTGGAAGAAACTTGCAATTGTATAAGGGAACAACAGCAAGGATAAAGCGAAAATCACAGGGATAACACCAGCCGCATTTACCTTCAATGGGATGTGAGTAGACTGACCACCGACCATCTTTCTTCCAACAACACGTTTCGCATATTGCACTGGGATTTTGCGTATCCCTTGTTGAACATAGATGACGCCGACAATAATCGCAATAACTACAAGCACGATAATCACGACTTTCAATATGTTCAAGAAAAGTGCAGATTCAACGGCATCCACGAATTGAGTTTGGTAAATTTGTTGAATGGATGTTGGAATCGCAGCAATAATCCCTGCAAAAATAAGAACGGATATACCGTTGCCAATCCCCTTCTCAGTGATTTGCTCCCCCAGCCACATCAAGAAAGCAGTCCCTGCGGTTAATACAATGGCAATGATAGTGAAGGTTGTGAAGCTAACATCTTGCACTAAACCGGGGAATAAATTGTTAAAACCAATCGATAACCCATACGCTTGGACCAGACCTAGAATAATCGTTCCATAACGTGTAATTTGTGCAAGCTTTCTTCTTCCAACTTCGCCCTCTTTGGCCCATTGTGTAAACCTTGGAACAACATCCATAGACAGCAATTGGACAATGATGGATGCCGTAATATAGGGCATAATCCCCATTGCAAAGATCGAGAACTGAAACAAGGCGCCGCCAGAAAATGTGTTAATTAAACCAAACACACCTTGTGAATTCTGAAGATCTGCCGCACGCAGTACATCTAAGTTAATGTTGGGCACAGGAATAAATGCACCTATGCGGTATACGATCAAAATTCCCAGAGTAAACAGAATGCGGTTGCGTAGTTCTGAAACTTTCCAAATGTTCTGAATTGTGCTAAGCATCAGATCACCTCGGCATTGCCGCCGGCAGCTGTAATTTTGTCTACCGCGGATTTGGAAAACTTGTTCGCTTTCACGGACAATTTCACAGTCAATTCGCCTTGACCAAGCACTTTAATGCCTGACAATTCTTTTTTTATGATGCCGTATTCCATTAATAACTCCGGCGTCACTTCTGTTCCTTCAGCAAAGTTATTCAACTGCTCAAGATTCACAATAGCATACTCCTTGCGGAACGGATTGTTAAATCCGCGCTTAGGCAAACGTCGGTACAACGGATTTTGACCGCCTTCGAAGCCCGGACGCACACCGCCGCCTGAACGTGCGTTTTGGCCTTTGTGACCTCGTGTCGACGTTTTGCCCATACCACTTCCGGTACCACGGCCAACCCGCTTTCGTGTTTTTCGTGAACCTGGTGCCGGTTGCAGTTCGTGAATTTTCATCGTCGCACCTCCTTCATGATGTTTCATAAACATAAAAGCCGCAGCTATACATTTATTTCTTTAACTTCTACCAAGTGTAGCACTTTATTGACCATTCCGCGAATCGCTGGATTGTCATTATGCACAACAGATTGATGCAACTTACGCAAGCCTAGCGTTTTTACTGTAACACGTTGGGCTTCCGGACGACCGATCAAGCTGCGCTTGAGGGTAATTTGTATTTTTGTCACGAACGTCCCCTCCTCGTTATCGTAATATTTCTTCGACGGTTTTGCCTCGAAGTTTCGCAACGTCTTCAACACGCTTCAGACGAGATAAACCTTCAAGTGTTGCATTTACCATATTCATGGAGTTTGAAGAACCGAGTGACTTGGTCAGAATATCTCCCACGCCAGCAAGCTCTAGAACGGCGCGCACGGGTCCTCCTGCAATCAAACCTGTACCTTCGGATGCGGGCTTTAATAACACTTCACCTGCACCGAACTTGCCGATAATCAAATGAGGTATTGATGTTCCGACAAGTGGAACTTTAATAAGATTTTTTTTAGCGTCTTCGATACCTTTGCGAATCGCATCTGGCACTTCGGCAGCTTTGCCAATTCCTGAGCCAACATGACCTTGGCCATCGCCGACAACAACAAGTGCGCTAAAGCTGAAACGACGTCCGCCTTTAACGACCTTGGCAACACGATTGATATTGACAACCTTTTCTTTCAATTCCCCTAAAGTATTCGGATCAATGCGCAAGCATAACCCTCCTTTTTTGATAAACTAAAAGTCTAATCCCGCTTCACGAGCTGCGTCAGCAAGCGCTTGAATCCGTCCATGGTATAAATATCCGCTTCGATCAAACACAACATTCTTGAAGCCCTTTTCTTGTGCACGTTTTGCAATGAGTTCCCCAACTTTACGCGCTGCTTCAACATTCCCGCCATTCTCAAGACCTTCAATATCTTTATCAAGCGTTGATGCCGCTGCAAGTGTCGTACCTTGAATATCATCGATGATTTGCGCATAGATGTGTTTCGATGATCGGAACACATTCAGACGTGGCCGTTGTATTGTACCTGTAATCTTCTTTCGAACCCGAAGATGACGCACTTTACGAGTTTTGTTTTTGTCGCCTTTTGTGATCATTCGTTCTCATTCACTCCTTCCATTTAAGCTGAGCGATGCCTATGTGGAATTACTTTTTCTTGCCGCCTGTTTTACCTTCTTTACGGAGAATTCGCTCATTCTCGTACTTGATTCCTTTACCCTTATAAGGTTCAGGTTCACGTACCGAACGAATTTTAGCCGCATATGCACCAACAACTTCTTTATCAATCCCTTTGACAATAATTCTGTTGTTGGCTGGAACTTCAAATTCAACACCTTGCGCTGGAACAATTTCAACAGGATGAGAAAAGCCTACGTTCAACACCAATTTATCGCCGGTTTTGTTGGCACGATAACCAACTCCCACCAAATCAAGTGCTTTGGTATAACCATCCGTTACACCGCTTACCATGTTTGCAATGACACTTCGTGTTGTTCCATGTAAAGAACGATGTAACTTGTGGTCGGAAGGCCGTTCAACATTGATTTCATTTTCTTGTATGTTGACCTTCATATCTTTGTGCAGTTCCCGGGAAAGCGTACCTTTCGGTCCCTTAATTGTAATGACACGGTCATTAAGAGCGATGGTCACCCCGTTTGGAACCGCGATTGGTTTGCGTCCAATACGCGACATCTCACGTTCCACCTCCATTCTTACTCTTGTTAAATTACCACACGTAACATATGATCTCGCCGCCTGTTTTTGCTTGACGAGCTGCTTTTTCTGTCATAATACCTTTTGATGTTGAGAGAATTGCAATCCCTAGTCCGCCTAATACGCGCGGCAACTCCGTAGATTTCGCATATACACGAAGTCCTGGTTTGCTAATGCGCTTAAGACCAGTAATAACTCGTTCGTTATTCTGTCCGTATTTTAAGAACAGGCGAATGATTCCCTGTTTGTTATCCTCGATATATTCGGCATCGCGCACGAATCCTTCTTGCTTCAAGATTTCAGCAATTTCACGCTTTATCTTGGAAGCAGGAATTTCAACTGTCTCGTGACGTACCGTGTTCGCGTTGCGAATGCGAGTTAACATATCTGCAATCGGATCTGTCATAACCATGAACACGTACCTCCTTCCCTACTCGGGTGATTACCAACTAGCTTTTCTAACACCGGGAATTTGTCCCTTATAAGCTAATTCACGAAAACAAATACGGCAGATGTGAAATTTACGCAATACAGAGTGTGGTCTTCCACAACGCTCACAGCGTGTATAGGCTTGAACTTTGAATTTAGGCTTACGCTGTTGTTTTATTTTCATCGAAGTTTTTGCCACTTGTTTGTGTTCACCTCCATGATTCAAAGATGTGGATCACTTCATAAACGGCATACCCATTTGATTAAGCAATTCACGGGACTCTTCATCCGTGGCTGCTGTTGTGACAATAATAATGTCCATGCCGCGAACTTTATTTACCTTGTCATATTCAATTTCCGGAAAGATCAACTGTTCTTTCAAGCCAAGGGTGTAGTTTCCACGGCCATCAAACGCTTTTGTTGACACACCGCGAAAATCACGAACTCGCGGAAGTGCTACGTTGAACAACTTATCAAGAAAGTGATACATCCGTTCTCCGCGAAGTGTGACCTTCACTCCAATCGGCATACCTTCTCGAACTTTGAAACCAGCGATTGATTTTTTTGCTTTTGTAATCACTGGTTTTTGTCCAGCTATCGTTTTCATTTCGTCAGCAGCGACGTCCATCACCTTTGGGTTGCCTACAGCATCGCCGACACCCATGTTAATAACCACTTTCTCGATCTTCGGCACTTGCATAACTGATGTATAATTGAACTTCTGCAGCAATGCAGGGGTCACTTCATTCAAATAACGTTCTTTTAATCTTGCTGCCATATAAGCGTAGCCCTCCTTCCATGCAGGGATAATTAGTCGATTGCTTCGCCTGATCTTCTGGCAATACGAACTTTCTTGCCATTATCAAGCACCTTATAACCAATTCGCGTAGGTTTTCCGCTTTTTGGATCCACATGCATTACGTTAGACGCATGAATTGGAGCCTCTTGTTCAATGATACCGCCCTGTGGAGCCTTTTGGCTCGGTTTCGTATGGCGCTTGACCATATTCACACCTTCAACCAATACGCGATTTTCACGGGGATAAGCAGCAATAATACGGCCTTTCTTTCCTTTGTCCTTGCCCGTAATCACAATAACTGTGTCATCTTTCTTAACATGCAACTTATTGTTGTGATCTTCAAGAACCTTTTTTAATCTTGGCATCGTGTTTGCACCTCCATACAACCGAAACGGTTGTCCATCATTCGTTAGATAACCTCAGGAGCCAAGGATACGATCTTCATAAACTCGCGGTCGCGCAATTCGCGAGCCACCGGTCCGAAAATACGTGTTCCGCGTGGACTCTTATCTTCTTTTACTATTACGGCTGCATTCTCATCAAAGGAGATATAAGAGCCGTCTTTCCGGCGAGCCCCACGGACCGTACGCACGATCACGGCCTTTACGACGTCACCTTTTTTAACAACGCCTCCTGGTGTTGCTTCCTTGACTGAACATACGATGAGATCGCCGATGTTTGCAAATCGACGTCCCGTACCGCCAAGTACACGTATACACATCAATTCTTTTGCACCAGAGTTATCGGCTACCCGTAAACGGGAAAATGGTTGGATCACGTTGTACCCTCCTCTCTTATACGATAACTGCTTTCTCTACGACCTCGACGAGTCTCCAACGTTTGTCCTTAGACAATGGACGAGTTTCCATTATTCGAACCTTGTCACCGATTCTCGCTTCGTTGTTTTCGTCATGCGCTTTGAATTTTTTTGTATACTTAATTCTTTTGTGGTAAAGTTCGTGTTTCTTGTATGTTTCTACGGCAACGACGATTGTTTTTTCCATCTTGTCACTAACTACTCTGCCGATTTGTTCTTTGCGAAGGTTGCGTTCAGTCACCATTCATCCTCCTCTCGATCAAGATCCAATCCCTAATTCTCGTTCACGCAATACTGTCTTGGCGCGAGCGATATCTTTGCGCACTTCTCGAATCCGAGTAGGGTTATCTAGTTGGCCCGTAGCCATCTGAAAGCGAAGGTTAAATAACTCTTCTTTATAACCCGCCACTTTTTGTTCAATTTCGGCAGTGGTCATATTACGAATGTCATTAGCTTTCATTAGCTTCACCACCCATTTCAGCACGCGCCACAAATTTCGTCTTGATCGGAAGTTTATGTGACGCAAGTCTCATTGCCTCACGAGCAATCTCTTCACTTACCCCAGCGAGTTCAAAAAGAATTTTGCCAGGTTTTACAACAGCTACCCATTTTTCCACGTTCCCTTTACCGCTACCCATACGAACCTCTAGCGGCTTTTGTGTTACAGGTTTAGAAGGGAATATTTTGATCCAAACTTTACCACCCCGTTTAATGTAACGGGTCATAGCGATCCGTGCAGCTTCGATTTGTCGGTTGGTGATCCATGCCGGTTCGAGCGCCTCTAGACCATATTCACCGAATGCGATTTCTGTACCGCCTTTGGCACGGCCTTTCATTCTGCCGCGCTGTTCTTTACGGTGTTTTACGCGTTTTGGCAGCAACATGGTTTATTGCCCTCCTTCCTTCTTCGTTCTCCGCTTCGCTGTTGGAAGAACTTCACCGCGGTAAATCCATACCTTGACACCGATACGCCCATAAGTTGTGTGAGCTTCAGCAGTGCCATAATCAATGTCGGCTCGCAGCGTATGCAAAGGTACGGTACCTTCACTGTAACCTTCTGTACGGGCAATTTCAGCGCCGCCGAGACGTCCGCTAACAGAAGTTTTAATTCCTTTTGCGCCTGAGCGCAACGTGCGTTGAATTGCCTGCTTCATTGCACGACGGAATGAAACGCGACGCTCAAGTTGTTGAGCAATCGACTCTGCAACAAGGATTGCATCAAGGTCGGCATACTTAATTTCTGTTATATTGATATGAACTTTCTTGTCTGTCATCTGGACAAGATGGTTGCGGATCACGTCCACTTCCGTCCCGCCTTTACCAATGACCATACCAGGCTTAGCCGTGTGAATCGTTACGTTGACACGATTTGCTGCGCGTTCGATATCGATCCGGGAGACAGCACTGTCTTTTAATTTTTTCTTAAGAAATTCACGAATTTTGAGATCTTCAATCAAAAATTTTCCGAAGTCTTTATCTGCATACCATTTGGATTCCCAATCACGAATGATACCAATCCGCAGTCCTACCGGATTTACCTTCTGACCCACAATTTTCCCTCCTTGTCATTGCATTATTGTTCGGAAACCGCCAACGTAATATGGCTTGTGCGTTTAAAAATTGAGAACGCGCGACCTTGCGCTCGAGGTTGAAATCTTTTCATTGTTGGCCCTTCGTTGGCGTAAGCTTGCGTTACGACCAACTTCGATGGGTCCAGATTATAATTGTGCTCTGCATTCGCAACCGCCGAGTTCAACAGTTTTTCAATCACTGGAGATGCGCCGCGCGGTGTATGTCGGAGAATCGATATCGCGTCACCGACTTTCTTGCCTCGTATCAAATCAAGTACAAGACGCGCTTTGCGAGGAGCAATGCGCACATATCGCAAATGTGCTTTCGCTTCCACGTAGTTTTGCCTCCTTTCGGGTTCCAGAACAAAAAGTTCGTTGTTTTATCTTTTTGTTTTCTTATCGTCGTCAGTGTGGCCTTTGTATGTGCGTGTAGGCGCGAATTCACCGAGTTTATGACCAACCATGTCTTCTGTAACATATACTGGAACGTGCTTGCGCCCGTCGTAAACGCCGAATGTATGTCCAATGAATTGCGGGAATATCGTCGAACGGCGTGACCACGTCTTGATAACAATTTTCTTGCTCGTCGTGTTTAGATCCTCTACTTTTTTCAAAAGGTATCCATCGACGAACGGCCCTTTCTTTAAGCTGCGGCCCATGAATGTTCCTCCCTTCTACATTCGTGTGTCAGCACACGGCTCGCACTCTACTTCGTGCGGCGACGAATGATGTACTTATTCGAAGCTTTATTTTTCTTGCGTGTTTTGGCACCAAGTGTTTTCTTGCCCCATGGAGACATCGGCGACTTGCGACCGATCGGAGCGCGGCCTTCCCCACCACCGTGAGGGTGATCGTTGGGGTTCATAACAACGCCTCGAACGGTAGGTCTGTTACCCAACCATCGGTTACGTCCAGCTTTACCGATATTAAGCAACTCGTGGTCTTCGTTTCCTACAGAACCAATCGTAGCACGGCAAACCTTAAGAACACGGCGCATTTCGCCAGAAGTTAAACGAATGATCACATAGTCGTTTTCTTTACCCAGCAATTGAGCTTCGGTACCTGCAGCGCGAACAAGTTGCCCGCCTTTTCCAGGCTTTAACTCAATATTGTGAATAACAGAACCAACCGGGATATTCTCCAGCGGCAATGCATTGCCCGTCTTTATATCGGCATTGGGGCCTGATGCGATAACATCATCCACTTTCAAGCCTTTGGGAGCTAGAATGTAACGCTTCTCTCCATCAGCATAGTGAATAAGAGCAATGTTGGCTGTGCGGTTAGGATCGTACTCTATAGAAGCAACTCGGCCTTGTATACCATCCTTGTTTCGCTTAAAGTCGATAATACGATATTTACGCTTATGGCCGCCGCCATGGTGACGCGTTGTGATCTTACCTTGATTGTTGCGTCCAGCCTTGTGCATTAGCGGAGCAAGCAACGACTTCTCGGGCGTCGATTTTGTAATTTCTTCGAACGTCGAGACCGTCATTTGACGACGTGACGGTGATGTCGGTTTAAAACTTTTCACTGGCATCGCAGATTCCCTCCTTTTCCAACTGCATTATTCAACGGTTTCAAAATATTCGAGCGGCTTGCTCTCCGATGTAAGCGTGACAATGGCTTTCTTCCAATCGGAACGGTATCCGGAATAGCGACCATAACGCTTCGGCTTGCCTGCCATGTTCATCGTATTTACCGATTGAACTTTCACTTTAAAGATTGTTTCAATGGCTTGCTTGATTTCCGTCTTATTCACACGGCGGTCAACTTCGAAGACATACTTCTTATCCGCCATCATATCGCTGGTTTGTTCTGTGACAATTGGCCGTTTAATGATATCGAAAATGTTTTTCATTACGCGAACACCTCCTCAACTTTCTTAGCGGCATCTTGCGTAATAATCAATTTGTCATAACCGAGAACATCAAGCACGTTGATGCCTTCTGCAGAAACAAATTTAGCATTCGGGATATTGCGAACAGACAAAGCAACTGTTTCATCATAATTCGCAGTAACTACGAGCGCTTTGCGTTCTACTTTGAAATTATTGAAGATGGATACAATTTCCTTCGTTCTAGGCGTCGCAATGGCCAAAGTATCAAGTACGATGATGTCATTGTCGATAACCTTGGAGGACAAGGCAGATTTAATCGCCAACCGCCGAACCTTCTTGGGCAATTTAAATGCATAGCTTCGCGGTGTAGGGCCAAAAATAACGCCCCCGCCCTTCCACTGTGCGGCACGGATGGAGCCTTGACGTGCACGGCCGGTTCCCTTCTGTTTCCAAGGTTTGCGACCGCCGCCACGAACTTCACTTCGGCCTTTGGTTTTATGTGTGCCTAATCGCAAGGAAGCTCGCTGCATGACTACTGCATCGTGGAGTACATGAGCATTCGGTTCTACGCCGAACACACTCTCTGCAAGCTCAATCTCGCCTACTTGCGTACCACTTACATTATATAAAGCAACTTTCGGCATGGATGCTCCTCCTTTCTTATTTCTTAATCGCCGATTTGATTTTCACCAAACTATTTTTCGGGCCGGGAATCGAACCTTTGACAAGCAGTACGTTGCGTTCCATATCCACCTTAACAACCTGTAAATTTTGGAGTGTGACGATCTCGTTCCCAGTGCGGCCAGACATCTTCTTCCCTTTAGGTACGCGGTTTGCATCGCGATGGATAGAAAGTGAGCCTTGTCCTCTATGGTATTTCGAACCGTGAGACATCGGTCCACGGCTCATATTCCAACGTTGGATCGCACCGAGTGTCCCTCTGCCTTTGGAAGTGCCCGTGACGTCGACATAATCACCTTCGGCAAACAAGTCTGCCGATACCACTTGTCCAACTTCATACGCTGCTAAGTCAACATCGCGAAATTCTTTCATGTAGCGCTTAGGCGTAGTTTCTGCTTTCTTCGCGTGTCCGATCAAGGCTTTGGTTGTATTTTTTTCTTTCTTTTCGTCAAAGCCAAGTTGAATTGCCGTGTAACCATCATTTTCTGTATCTTTCTTCTGAAGAACAACACAAGGTCCGGCTTGAATTACCGTCACGGGAACTACATTGCCATCTTCCGTAAACCATTGCGTCATCCCCAGCTTCTTTCCTAAGATACCTTTTGTCATGTTGACACCTCTTTTCTTCTAAAAAATGGTTCAGCCTAATCGATGTTATTAGAGCTTGATCTCGATATCTACACCAGACGGTAAGTCTAAACGCATCAGCGCGTCGACAGTTTGTGGCGTCGGGTTGACAATGTCGATTAAGCGCTTATGTGTGCGCATTTCGAACTGTTCCCTCGAGTCCTTATACTTGTGTACTGCTCGCAAGATCGTAATCACTTGCTTCTCCGTAGGTAACGGTATCGGACCGGAAACCCCCGCGCCCGATCGCTTCGCCGTATCCACGATCTTCTCAGCAGACTGGTCAAGAACCCTATGATCGTATGCCTTCAAACGGATACGAATCTTTTGCTTTGCCATGGTGAAAACCCCTCCTTCTATCGCCCAATTTTGTAATCGGACATACTCCGCGAAAATTTTCTGACGTATCTTGACACCGCAAGCCACCTCATGGCAAAGGGGCCGGGTGTGTCAGTAACCTCTCGCATCATCGCACAGTCACAGACCAACGTCCACTATCATATCAAATTTGTTGGGCATGAGTCAAGAAAAAATAATAACGAAATCCCCTCAAGTTTCCTAGGAAACCGAGGGGATTGTTTATTTAGATATCAATTACTTCGTGATTACAGCAACTGCGCCTGCACCAACGGTACGGCCACCTTCACGAATCGCAAAACGTGTTCCTTCTTCGATGGCAATTGGTGAAATCAATTCAACGGATACCGTGATATTGTCACCTGGCATAACCATCTCTGTACCTTCTGGCAATGTGATTACACCCGTAACGTCCGTTGTACGGAAGTAGAACTGTGGGCGGTAACCCGTAAAGAATGGCTTGTGACGGCCGCCTTCCTCTTTCGTTAGGACGTAAACTTGTGCCGTGAAGTTCGTATGCGGCTTCACAGAACCCGTCTTCGCCAAAACTTGACCGCGCTCAATATCCTTACGATCTACACCGCGGAGCAATGCGCCAATATTGTCGCCCGCTTGTGCGGAATCAAGCAATTTACGGAACATCTCCACGCCTGTAACAATCGTCTTGCGAGTTGCTTCAGCAAGTCCAATGATCTCAACTTCGTCGCCAACTTTCACGATTCCACGCTCAACGCGTCCCGTAGCAACAGTTCCACGACCTGTGATCGTAAATACATCTTCCACCGGCATCAAGAATGGCTTATCTGTGTCTCGCTCTGGTGTTGGGATAAAGCTGTCTACTTGTTCGAACAACTCAACAATTTTGTTAGCCCATTCACCTTCTGGATTCGTTAACGCTTCGCGAGCAGAACCGCGGATGATTGGTGTATCGTCACCTGGAAAATCATACTCATTCAAGAGGTCACGAATTTCCATCTCAACAAGCTCAAGTAATTCTTCGTCCTCAACCATGTCACACTTGTTCATGAATACAACGATGTGTGGAACGCCTACTTGGCGAGAAAGCAAGATGTGCTCACGTGTTTGTGGCATAGGGCCGTCCGAAGCGGATACAACCAAGATTGCGCCGTCCATCTGAGCTGCCCCTGTGATCATGTTTTTTACATAGTCAGCGTGTCCAGGGCAGTCTACGTGTGCATAGTGACGGTTTGGTGTTTCGTATTCTACGTGTGCTGTGGAAATGGTGATTCCGCGTTCACGCTCTTCTGGAGCTTTATCGATTTGGTCGAACGCCACTGCGCTACCGCCGTATTTTTTTGCCAACACCGTGGTGATTGCTGCTGTAAGTGTTGTTTTGCCGTGGTCAACGTGACCGATTGTTCCAATATTTACGTGTGGTTTATTACGTTCAAATTTTGCCTTTGCCATGGGTTTGATTTCCTCCTCGGAAAGAGATTTTATTTAAGCGCCTTTCTTCGCGATGATTTCTTCCGCGATCGATTTAGGCACCTCTTCATAATGTGATATTTCCATTGAGAATACGCCACGTCCTTGCGTCCGTGAACGCAATGTCGTCGAGTAACCGAACATCTCGGAGAGTGGAACTTTGGATCGAATAATTTGCGCACCCGCACGACTATCCATTCCTTCAATTCGACCACGACGAGAGTTTAAATCACCCATAACGTCACCCATATACTCCTCAGGGACAGTGACTTCTACTTTCATAATCGGCTCTAGGAGAACCGGCTTGCAATGATCTTTCGCAGCTTTCAGAGCCATCGAACCCGCGATCTTAAATGCCATCTCCGAAGAGTCAACATCATGGTAAGATCCATCGAAAATCGTTGCTTTAATATCAACGAGCGGGAATCCTGCGATAATTCCATTCTTCATGGATTCTTCAATGCCGTTCTGAACAGCAGGAATGTATTCACGTGGCACTACGCCACCGACAACCTTGTTCTCAAACACGAAGCCACTACCCGGTTCAAGGGGCTGGAATTCGATCCAACAATGACCATACTGTCCGCGTCCACCGGACTGACGAACAAACTTGCCTTCTACTTTCGCAGGAACACGGAATGTTTCGCGGTAAGCTACTTGTGGTTTACCCACATTCGTCTCAACTCTAAATTCTCGCAACATCCGATCTACGATAATTTCAAGGTGCAGTTCACCCATACCTTGAATAATCGTCTGGCCTGTTTCTTCATCTGTGTAGTAACGGAACGTCGGATCTTCTTCGCCAAGTTTCGTCAACGCTGTACCCATCTTATCTTGGTCTGCTTTGGATTTCGGTTCCACTGCAATGGAGATAACGGGCTCAGGGAAATTCATGGACTCGAGAATGACGGGATTCTTCTCGTCACATAGCGTATCGCCTGTGATTGTATCTTTCAAGCCAACCGCAGCAGCAATATCCCCGGCATACACCTCTTGGATTTCTTCACGAGAATTGGCATGCATCTGGAGAATACGACCAATGCGCTCGCGTTTCCCTTTGGTTGCGTTCAAAACATATGACCCGGAGTTCAAGACGCCAGAATATACTCGGAAGAACGTTAAACGTCCTACGTAAGGATCCGTCATAATCTTGAATGCTAATGCAGAGAATGGTTGATTATCAGCAGATTGTCGCACAACTTCCGTTCCATCATCTAGGAGACCATGGATATCAGGCACGTCTGTTGGTGCTGGCAAATAATCAATAACCGCATCTAACATTAACTGTACGCCTTTATTCTTATAGGACGAACCACAAATAACAGGGAAAATTTTCGTTTGAACAGTTCCTGCACGCAATGCACGCTTTAATTCGGCGACGGTGATTTCTTCACCTTCTAGGTACTTCATTGTTAATTCTTCATCAAGCTCAGCAATCTTCTCAACGAGCTCCATTCGAAGTTCTTCTACTTTCGCCCGGTATTCCGCTGGAACTTCAGCTTGTTCTATATCTTTGCCGAGATCATCTTTGTAAAGATGAGCAACATTCTCGATCAAGTCAATAATTCCAAGGAATTCGTTCTCCGCACCGATAGGAAGTTGAATAGGAACTGCATTCGCACCGAGACGATCTTTCATTGAAGCGACAGCTCCAAGAAAATCTGCGCCGATAATATCCATCTTGTTCACGTATGCGATCCGGGGGACACCATAACGATCTGCTTGGCGCCATACCGTCTCTGATTGCGGCTCAACGCCTTCTTTCGCAGAGAACACGGCTACCGCACCGTCGAGTACACGTAAGGAACGTTCAACTTCAACTGTGAAATCTACGTGCCCAGGGGTATCGATGATGTTGACGCGATTCCCTTTCCATTGTGCCGTTGTCGCTGCTGATGTGATCGTAATTCCACGCTCTTGTTCTTGTTCCATCCAGTCCATTGTAGCGGCGCCTTCATGCACTTCGCCGATTTTATGAACACGTCCGGTGTAGAACAAAATACGCTCAGTCGTGGTCGTCTTACCAGCATCAATGTGAGCCATGATACCAATATTCCGCGTATTCTGTAAAGAGAACGCTCTAGGCATTCGTTATTCTCCCTTCTGTCATAATTTAAATGAAAAAATTACCAACGATAGTGAGCAAATGCTTTATTTGCTTCAGCCATCTTATGTGTATCTTCACGTTTCTTTACAGAAGCTCCCGTGTTGTTACTTGCATCGATGATTTCCGCTGCGAGTCGCTCAGTCATTGTCTTCTCACCGCGATTGCGGGAGTAGTTGACCAACCAACGTAATCCTAGCGAAGAACGACGCTCGGGTTTTACTTCGATTGGAACTTGATAGTTCGCTCCACCAACACGACGAGCTTTCACCTCGAGTACAGGCATGATATTTTTAATGGCTGCCTCGAAAACTTCCATAGGCTCTTTGCCCGTGCGTTGTTGAATGAGATTAAAAGAATCATAAAGGATCGTCTGGGCAACCCCTCGCTTCCCATCGATCATGATGCGGTTGATCAATCGAGTGACAAGCTTGCTGTTATAAATTGGATCCGGAAGTACATCTCGTTTTGGAACTGACCCTTTGCGTGGCATTGTTATTCCTCCTTTCCTAGCCTAATAAATCAATTTTCTTAAATTACTTCTTCACTTTCGGACGCTTCGTGCCATATTTGGAACGAGCTTGTTTACGATTGTTCACACCTGCGGTATCGAGAGCTCCCCGTACAATATGATAACGGACACCGGGAAGATCTTTTACCCGTCCACCGCGTACGAGTACAACGCTGTGTTCTTGCAGGTTGTGACCGATCCCACCGATGTAAGCGGTGACCTCAACTCGATTCGTCAATCGCACACGAGCGTATTTACGTAATGCAGAGTTTGGCTTCTTCGGAGTCATCGTCCCAACACGTGTGCAAACGCCGCGCTTTTGAGGAGCGCTAAGATCCGTCTCTTCACGTTTAAGGGCATTAAACCCTTTCTGCAAAGCTGGTGATTTCGACTTCACGATTTTGGCTTTGCGGCCTTTACGTACAAGCTGGTTAATTGTTGGCATGTAGTGCACCTCCTTCAAATAGAACAATAATGGATAACATATTAAGTCCACAGATCCAGGCGAATCATTAGCGAACAAAGGAAATGTTTTTGCCGAATTTTTTCCGACAAAAACATAGTTATCACTTATTCACAATTGCATCCATCACAGCTAATCTTAACTCTGCAAACTTCTATTTCTTACATTGCAGAATCGACTTGCAAGACTTCAACAGCAATTCCCTAGATAAATTGACAATGCATAAGATCAGAAAATCTATGCATTTTGGTCATACTCGAACATAATACCACCACTAATCTATCCATGTCAAGTCACAGAGAATGCGCTATGTGCTTACACCATAAAAAAATAAGCTGACAACCAAACAATTGTTGGTCACAGCTTATTTGTGTATTAGTCTACAGCAACGGGTTGTTCTGATTCGCTTACCACCCATTGTTCTTCAGGGGCGCTTGCATCGGCATCGACAATGCGGAGGCTACGATATCGTGTCATACCTGTCCCGGCTGGAATGAGTTTACCAATGATCACATTCTCCTTCAAGCCAAGCAATTTATCCACTTTCCCTTTAATAGCTGCATCGGTGAGCACGCGAGTGGTTTCTTGGAATGAAGCTGCCGAGAGGAAAGAGTCTGTTTCCAATGACGCCTTGGTAATGCCCAAGAGAACAGGACGTGCTACAGCCGGCTCCATGCCATCCATTAATGTGTTGCGATTCGCTTCTTCATATTCATGGATATCTACGAAAGATCCGGGCAATAGCGTCGTATCCCCTGAATCGACAATCCGAATTTTTCGTAACATCTGCCGGATCATAACCTCAATGTGCTTGTCGTTGATCTCAACACCCTGGTTCCGATATACGCGCTGCACTTCTTGCAAAATATAATTCTGGACACCGCGTATTCCTTTGATCCGCAACATGTCTTTAGGGTCAATTGAACCATCGGTAAGTTCATCGCCTGCTTCTACTTCTTGGCCCACAGTAATGCGGATGCGTGAGCCGAAGGTGACGTTGTATACTTTTGATTCCGCTTCACCAAGCACTTCAATCTCACGACGATCTTTGGCTTCACGAATTTCTTTCACAACGCCGTCGATCTCTGATATGATCGCTTGGCCCTTCGGATTGCGGGCCTCAAACAATTCTTGAATCCGCGGCAAACCTTGCGTGATATCATCACCTGCAACACCGCCTGTGTGGAACGTTCGCATGGTGAGCTGTGTTCCAGGCTCTCCGATCGATTGTGCTGCAATGATACCTATGGCTTCACCAATTTCAACAAATTGTCCTGTGGCTAGGTTACGTCCATAGCATTTCTTACAAACCCCGTGACGTGTACGGCAAGAAAGTACCGAGCGAATTTGCAATTTCTCTACACCTGCCGTAATAATGGCATTCGCTTCCTCATCGCGGATCAGTTCGTTGCGGTTGACGATAACTTCGCCGGTTTTAGGATGACGTATCGTCTCGAACGAATATCGACCCTCAATCCGATCGTAGAGATCCTCGATCACTTCTTTACCGTCTTGAATTTTGCTGACGATAAACCCTTTATCCGCTCCACAATCGTCTTCACGAACGATAACATCTTGTGCAACATCAACGAGTCGGCGTGTCAAGTAACCAGAGTCCGCAGTACGCAGCGCTGTATCGGCAAGTCCTTTGCGTGCACCGTGCGTGGAGATGAAATATTCAAGAACGGTTAAACCTTCACGGAAATTCGATTTAATTGGAAGTTCAATAATTTTACCCGTTGGATTGGCCATTAGGCCTCGCATACCGCCGAGCTGAGTGATTTGCGATTTATTCCCCCGTGCTTTGGATTCCACCATCATGTTGATGGAATTGAACTTATTTAATGACTTCATCAATATTTCTGTAATCTCATCTTTTGCCTTCGACCAAATTGTAATGACACGAGCATATCGTTCGTCATTCGTAATCAAACCACGCCGATATTGATTCGTTACAACACGCACTTTTTCTTCAGACTCACCAAGAATTCGGCTTTTCTCTTGCGGGACTGTAACATCCGACACCGAAATTGTAATACCCGCTCGTGTCGAATAAGTGAATCCAAGTTGTTTAATGTTGTCAAGAATGATTGACGTCTGTGTGGTGTGATATCTGCGGAAACATTCCGCTATGATCGCACCCAGATAATCTTTGCCAACGGCACCTTTGAATGGAGTCGCTAAAATCCGTTCGCGAACATTAGCGCCTTTGTCATAAATAAAGTACGTTTCGGCAACACCGTGCAACAAGTTGTCCTTGGTAGGTTCATTCATATAATGGAAGTCTGCAGGGAAAATCTCGTTGAAAATAATTTTACCCACATTCGTAATCAACAACGCCTGCTGTTGCGCAGCAGTAAAGGACTTCTTATTCAATGCAGCTACGGGAATAGCAACACGCGCGTGCAAAGATACAGAACCGCGTTGATAAGCAGAAACGGCTTCATTAATGTTACGGAATATGATGCCCGTTCCCTCAGCCTCAGCATTATCCAGTGTGAGATAAAAACTGCCAAGAACCATATCCTGTGAGGGAGTAACGACGGGTTTTCCATCTTTCGGATTTAGAATGTTACCTGACGCTAGCATCAGAATTCTAGCCTCTGCTTGCGCCTCAGCTGACAACGGGACGTGAACAGCCATCTGATCACCGTCAAAATCAGCATTGTATGCTGTACAGACGAGCGGATGTAACTTGATCGCCCTGCCTTCAACCAAGATCGGTTCGAATGCCTGAATACCCAGGCGATGAAGTGTTGGTGCGCGATTCAACAAGACAGGGTGCTCCTTAATCACTTCTTCAAGAACATCCCATACTTCTGGTGAAACGCGTTCAACTTTACGTTTTGCGCTCTTGATGTTGTGGGCAAGCCCTTTGTTGACAAGTTCTTTCATCACGAAAGGTTTAAACAATTCAAGCGCCATCTCTTTGGGTAATCCGCATTGATACATCTTTAACGATGGACCAACGACAATAACAGATCTACCTGAATAATCTACACGCTTGCCAAGCAGATTTTGCCGGAAGCGGCCTTGTTTCCCTTTCAGCATGTGGCTGAGTGATTTCAGTGGACGGTTACCAGGTCCTGTGACAGGCCGGCCGCGGCGACCGTTATCAATGAGAGCATCTACTGCTTCCTGTAGCATTCGCTTCTCATTCTGCACGATAATATCTGGAGCGCCAAGATCGAGCAATCGTTTAAGACGATTGTTACGGTTGATTACTCGACGATACAAATCATTCAAATCAGACGTCGCAAAGCGACCGCCATCCAATTGAACCATTGGACGCAATTCAGGTGGAATAACAGGTAAAACGTCCATGATCATCCACTCTGGGTTGTTGCCTGAGTTGCGGAACGCTTCCAATACTTCAAGCCGTTTAATCGCACGGTTTCTGCGTTGGCCTTGGGCTGTCTTAAGCTCTTCTTTAAGACCGTCCACTTCACGGTATAAATCGATATCTTGAAGAAGTCGTTTTACAGCTTCTGCGCCCATAGATGCCTGAAATGCGTATCCATATTTTTCGCGATAGCTGCGGTACTCTTTCTCTGAAAGCAATTGTTTTTTCTCTAGCGGAGTATCACCGGGGTCGGTGACAACATAAGAAGCAAAATAGATTACCTCCTCCAACGATCGAGGGGACATATCTAATGCTAACCCCATCCGACTGGGGATCCCTTTGAAATACCAAATATGAGAGACTGGAGCAGCAAGTTCAATATGACCCATTCGCTCACGGCGAACTTTCTGCCGAGTGACTTCAACTCCGCAACGGTCACAGACGACACCTTTGTATCGCACACGCTTATACTTTCCGCAATGACATTCCCAATCTTTGGTAGGACCAAAGATTTTTTCGCAGAACAAGCCCTCTTTTTCCGGTTTTAGCGTCCGATAGTTGATCGTCTCTGGTTTCTTTACTTCGCCACGCGACCACGAACGGATTTTATCCGGGGAGGCGAGTCCGATCTTCATAAATTCAAAGTTGTTGACATCCATCAAGGAGCAACCCTCCCTTAGTTTATGTGTGATTTCACTCGACTCCGAGCTCAGTGCCTTCAAGATTCAAGTTTAACTTATTGTTTGATACATCGTCTTCCTCGTCGTACTCTCTCATGTCTATCTCTTCTTCATTCCCTGACAAAATCTTTACATCCATGCCTAAGCTTTGTAATTCTTTGATCAATACCTTGAATGATTCTGGCACGCCAGGTTCTGGTACATTCTCACCTTTAACAATGGACTCATAGGTTTTTACACGACCGACTACATCATCAGACTTCACCGTTAAAATTTCTTGCAACGTGTATGCAGCGCCATATGCTTCAAGAGCCCAAACTTCCATCTCGCCAAAACGCTGTCCGCCAAATTGTGCCTTACCACCCAACGGCTGTTGTGTAACTAACGAGTACGGGCCCGTGGAGCGAGCATGAATTTTGTCATCTACCATGTGTGCTAGTTTGATCATGTACATGACACCTACGGTGACTTCGTGTTCGAACATATCACCCGTACGGCCGTCATATAGCTTGGTTTTACCATTGCGTTGCATTCCCGATTCTTCCATCGTATCAAACACGTCATGTTCACGTGCACCGTCAAATACAGGTGTCGCTACATGGATGCCTAATGACTTTGCAGCCATGCCAAGATGTACTTCGAGCACCTGACCAATATTCATCCGAGAAGGAACACCGAGTGGATTGAGTACAACCTCAACGGGCGTACCGTCAGGAAGGAATGGCATATCTTCTTCAGGCAAGATACGAGCAATGACCCCTTTGTTACCGTGACGGCCTGCCATCTTGTCCCCTTCGGAAATTTTGCGTTTTTGAGCAATGTAGACCCGCACCAATTGATTTACACCTGGAGGCAATTCATCGCCATTCTCACGAGTAAATACTTTTACATCAACGACGATGCCATCGGTACCATGGGGTACACGAAGACTCGTGTCGCGAACCTCACGAGCTTTCTCACCGAAAATGGCATGCAGAAGTCTTTCCTCTGCCGTCAATTCCGTAACACCTTTCGGTGTGACTTTCCCAACTAGGATATCTCCGGCACCGATTTCGGCACCGACACGGATAATCCCTCGCTCATCTAAATTCTTCAGCGCATCTTCCCCGACATTAGGAATATCACGTGTGATTTCTTCCGGTCCTAATTTCGTGTCTCTGGCTTCCGACTCATATTCTTCGATGTGAATCGAGGTGTAGACGTCCTCTTTCACCAGCTTTTCGCTAAGAAGAATCGCATCCTCATAGTTGTAACCTTCCCAAGTCATGAATGCAACAACGACGTTGCGTCCAAGTGCAAGTTCCCCCATTTCAGTAGAAGGACCATCCGCTAGAATGTCACCTACTTGAACGAGATCGCCCTTGTGGACAAGGGGGCGCTGATTGACACATGTTCCTTGGTTTGAGCGAATAAACTTGTGCAATTTATATTTAACCAAGTTGCCACTAACGAGTTTCCCATCAACTTTCTCTTGGCGGCGCAAATGAATTTCATTGGCTGACACTTTCTCAATGACGCCATTGTACTTCGAAACGATACAAACACCAGAGTCTTTGGCTGCTTTGTGTTCCAAACCTGTGCCAACCAAAGGTGCTTTCGGAATGAGCAACGGTACAGCTTGGCGTTGCATGTTTGAACCCATTAGCGCACGGTTTGAGTCGTCATTCTCCAAAAACGGAATCAATGCCGTAGCTACGGACACAACTTGTTTCGGTGAAACATCCATATAATCTACGCGTTCTTTGGGTAAAATCAAATGTTCGTCTTTGTAGCGAACGATAAGCCCATCATTCCTGAATGATCCATCGTCATTCAAGTCTTCATTCGCTTGAGCGATAACATAGTTATCTTCTTCATCAGCAGTCATGTATTGAATTTGGTTTGTTACCATACACGTTTTGGGATCGACCCAACGATAAGGCGTCTCAATAAATCCGTATTCATTAATCCTTGCGAATGTAGATAAGGAGTTAATCAAACCAATGTTGGGTCCCTCAGGCGTTTCGATGGGACACATACGTCCGTAGTGGGAGTGGTGAACGTCACGGACTTCGAAGCCGGCGCGTTCCCGCGTTAAACCACCAGGTCCTAAAGCAGAAAGGCGGCGTTTATGTGTGAGTTCTGCCAGTGGATTGGTCTGATCCATGAATTGTGATAACTGAGAACTACCAAAAAATTCTTTAATCGATGCAATCACAGGACGGATGTTGATCAACGCCTGTGGTGTAATCACACTCGCGTCTTGAATCGACATGCGCTCGCGCACAACGCGTTCCATCCGCGACAATCCAATACGAAATTGGTTTTGCAACAACTCGCCTACAGAACGCAGGCGACGATTGCCCAAGTGATCAATGTCGTCCTTATCTCCCACTTGATGCAATAAATTAATAAAATAATTTACCGATGCAATAATATCGGCTGGCGTGATGTGCTTCACATTCTTGTCGATATGACCATTCCCGATGACCTTAACGACTTTCGAATCTTCTTTCGGTGAGAAAATCTTGATCGTCTGAAGTGCAACATTGTTATCTTCGATTAAACCAGAGGTCACACGGTATTGCATCATGCCAATACCTTGTTCAATACTAGGCAGCACTTGATCCAACAGTCGCCGATCAAGAATTTGGCCCGCTTCTGCGATGATCTCTCCCGTGTCAAAGTCAACAAGCGGTTCTGCTAATCTTTTATTAAATAAGCGGTTCTTGATGTGCAGTTTCTTATTGATCTTGTAACGACCGACATTCGCCAAGTCATAACGTTTCGGATCAAAGAAACGAGAAATTAGCAGGTTTCTAGCATTATCTAGCGTTGGTGGCTCTCCAGGACGAAGTCGTTCGTATATTTCAATTAATGCCTTCTCAGTAGAATCTGTATTGTCTTTCTCTAGTGTATTTCGCACAAACTCATCATCACCGAGCAAATCGATGATCTCGGCATCAGTACCAAAACCAAGGGAACGCAAAAGAACCGTTACCGGAATTTTACGTGTTCGGTCAATGCGAACATAGATAACGTCTTTCATGTCTGTCTCGAGTTCTAGCCAAGCCCCACGGTTAGGAATCACGGTTGCCGTATACGTGTTTTTCCCGTTCTTATCCACTTTGTTGTTGAAATAAACACTCGGACTACGAACAAGTTGGCTGACAATGACCCGTTCTGCGCCATTAATAATGAAGGTGCCCGTCTCCGTCATTAACGGAAAATCACCCATAAAAACTTCTTGTTCTTTGACTTCATCAGTCTCTTTGTTGATAAGCCGCACCTTCACACGAAGTGGAGCTGCATACGTAACGTCGCGTTCTTTGGATTCATCCACCGAATATTTCGGTTCTCCAAGATTGTAGTCGATAAATTCGAGCGATAGGTTGCCTGCGAAATCTTGAATCGGAGAAATGTCCTCAAGTAATTCACGCAAGCCCGACTCCAGAAAATGCTCGTACGACTTCTGTTGGATCTCGATGAGGTTCGGGATGTCAAGAACTTCTTTGATTCGCGCATAACTTCTGCGCGCGCGACGACCGAGTTGCACTACATGTCCTGCCAACTGATGTTCACCCCTCATGTAAACTTAACTGCTTAAACGAACAAAATAGAAAGAAACAAAAAGAAATTCAGAGGCGCCTTGTTAACAGCGTCTCTAATACACGAGAAAAGGAACAGAGAAAAAAATAGCCTCGCCGCAAACAAAAACTTCGATCGAAACATCTTCGTCAAAGAAAGCGCCTCATGTAGCGGAAGCTCGTTATATTTGAAATTATACAATATTCCGGAAAATATTGAGGATAAAAGCTGACATTTCTTTATACTACCATACCAGAAATATCAAGTCAACAAAAAGGGTTGACATTCACAAATCTTGCTTTACTGCCTTATAAATACGGTACCCCTTATTCTTCGTCACTTCTCGAACATCCGAAAATAGTTGCTCCAATTTTGTGAATGTTGACGGGGCACCCTGCTTTTTCTGGATAACCACCCACAATGAACCGCCGGTTCGAAGTGCTGTATAAGCGCCTTCATATATGCTATGCACAATTTCTTTCCCTGCCCGAATGGGTGGATTCGTGAGGATCACATCAAATCGCTCGGAGGCTATAGCCTCATAGCGATCGCTGCGCAGTGCGCAGATGTTCTGCACATGATTCCGTTGAGCATTCTCGTTGGCAATGAGGACGGCACGTTCGTTCACATCAATCATGGTCGTTCGACCCAGCGGTGCCAAAACCGCAGCCACAATACCAATGGGTCCATAGCCGCAACCGACATCGAGCACGTCTGATGATGGATCCAACTGCATGGATTCAATTAACAGACGACTGCCGAAATCTATTTCTTGTTTAGAAAACACCCCTGCATCTGTGATGAAATCGAATGTTCTTCCGCGAAGCGTTGTTTGGATAACTTGGCGATTGGACAACGCTGAAGGTTCTCTCGAAAAATAATGATCACCCATATGCATCATGTGCCTCCTGTTAGCTGAACGGAAAACCCCTCGCGTCCACCATAGGGGAGTCGCAAGGGGTCAGTTGTGCAAAAGATTTATTTCACTTCTACCGAAGCTCCGGCTCCTTCGAGCTGCGCTTTAATTTTATCCGCATCTTCTTTGGAAATCTTTTCTTTTACTGGCTTTGGTGCGCCATCTACAAGATCCTTCGCTTCTTTCAAGCCGAGGCCTGTAATTTCACGAACAACTTTAATGACGTTAATTTTTGCGGCGCCTGCACTCATCAAGATCACATCAAACTCAGTCTGCTCTTCAACCACTTCAGCTGCTGCGCCACCTGCCATAACAGCCATAGGAGCTGCAGCAGTTACACCAAATTCTTCTTCGATCGCTTTCACAAGATCGTTCAATTCAAGAACGGTCATGCCTTTAATAGCTTCAATAATTTGCTCTTTACTCATATTTAACCCTCCAAATAAATTTTATAGTTTTTTTAATTTGCTTCCTTCTGTTCTCCAACGGCTTTAACCGCAAGTGCAAAGTTACGCATTGGAGCTTGTAGCACACTAAGAAGCATAGACAGCAATCCTTCGCGAGAAGGGAGTTCGGCAAGCGCTTTGATTTGCGATGCATCGACCACGCGACCTTCGACAACACCCGCTTTAACTTTGAGATTTTCATTCTTCTTGGCGAAACCTGTCAAAATTTTTGCTGGCGCGATCAAGTCGGCACTAAAAGCAATGGCAGATGGACCGGTTAAGTGCTCATCTAGTTCTGTAAGCGCAACTTGTTCTGTAGCTCGACGAGTTAAAGAGTTTTTAATGACTGTAAACTCAACACCCGCTTCACGCAATTGTTTGCGCAATTCAGTTGATTGCGCAACGGTCAATCCGCGGTAATCCGCTACAATCGTACAAGCACTGTTGCGTAATTTGTCGGCAACTTCAGACACAAGCTGTTGTTTTTCGGCTAAAACTTTAGCGTTAGGCATAGTGACACCTCCTGTTACAATTGGATGAATAAGCACAAACAATAAGAAAAGCCCCCGCAAACACGAAGGCTTATGCAGACATGAGGGGGACTGTCATTGTGTGGACAGTCCTTGGACTCAGTCATATCATAACACCTCGGCAGGATATTAAGCTCGTAAGCACCTGCTGTCTACGGTACCATATTCATTATCGTGGGGCGGCCATTACCGATAAATTTGTGCGTTCACACGTGCACCTGGACCCATCGTTGATGAAACCGCAATGCTCTTTAAGTAAATACCTTTGGCTGTAGAAGGCTTCGCACGGTTCAATGCTTCAATGAGAACTCGAAGATTTTCGACGAGCTTGTCTTCAGTGAAAGAAACTTTCCCGATTGGGGCATGAATTTGCCCGGCGCGGTCAAGCCGATATTCAATCTTACCTGCTTTGATTTCTTGGATGGCTTTCGCTACATCGAATGTTACCGTGCCCGCTTTTGGGTTTGGCATTAAGCCTTTCCCACCGAGTAAACGACCGAGTTTACCCACTTCGCTCATCATATCAGGTGTAGCCACGCACACATCGAAATCGAACCAACCTTGTTGAATCTTGTTGATCATGTCTTGATCACCGACAAAATCGGCTCCCGCTTGCTCGGCTTCTTTCGCTTTGTCGCCTTTAGCAAATACAAGGACACGCTTTGTCTTCCCGGTGCCGTGTGGTAACACGACAACACCTCGAACGTTCTGGTCTTGTTTCTTAGGATCAACACCCAAGCGAACAGCAACTTCGACGGTCTCGTCAAATTTGGCTTTCGCAGTTTGCTTTACAAGCTCAATAGCTTGCAAAGGTTCATACATTGCATCTGCATCAATAAGCTTAACCGCTTCTTGATACTTCTTGCCACGCTTTGTCATCTGTTTTTCCTCCCGAAGTGGTAATAGCGGAATATCCTCCCACTGGTTTGAGCCTGTTCAAGATTAGTCTTGAATTACAATGCCCATGCTGCGAGCCGTTCCTTCGACCATTCGCATTGCTGCTTCAACGGATGCTGCATTCAAATCTGGCATCTTCTGTTGCGCAATTTCACGAACTTTCTCTCGCTTGAGTGTTGCTACTTTCTTCTTATTTGGTTCTCCTGATCCCTTATCCACACCAGCAGCAACGCGCAACAGCACGGCAGCTGGAGGCGTCTTCGTCTCGAATGTGAACGAACGATCATCAAAAACTGTGATAACGACAGGAATGACCAAACCAACCTGATCTTGCGTGCGAGCATTAAATTCCTTACAGAACGCCATAATGTTCACACCCGCTTGACCTAGCGCAGGACCAATCGGAGGCGCAGGATTCGCTTTGCCAGCGTTGACTTGCAATTTAACAACCTTGATAACCTTCTTAGCCATGTGTACCACCTCCTTGCCCAAGCATACTTGCAGAAGAAATTATATTTTCTCTACTTGCGTGTAATCCAACTCGAGTGGTGTTTCCCTGCCGAACATATTCACATGAACTTTAAGCTTTCCTTTGTCAGTGATGATCTCTTCAATTGTACCGACAAAGTTTGCGAATGGACCAACTTTAACCCGCACGGATTCTTTCAGATGGAAATCATGGGTGATGCGAGGTGCTTCATCCATGCCCATATGTTTGAGGATCGCTTCTGCTTCTTCCGGCAACAATGGAATCGGCTTTGATCCCG
Source organism: Paenibacillus sp. (assembly GCA_044353165.1). Lineage (GTDB taxonomy): Bacteria > Bacillota > Bacilli > Paenibacillales > YIM-B00363 > JBILCM01. Next base: position 2,337 of record JBILCM010000016.1, on the reverse strand, counting down.
CACCCGTCGAACCGACAAAGCCTGTGACACCAGGTGTGTTACGAACAACGTACCAAGAATCATCGGTCTGAATCATCTCTACCATCACATAACCTGGGTACACTTTTCGCGTAACGGTCTTGCGCTTGCCGTCTTTGGTCACAATCTCTTCTTCTGTCGGAACAAGCACTCGAAAAATCTTGTCCTGCATTTCCATCGATTCCACACGTTTCTCCAGATTGGCTTTCACCTTGTTTTCATAACCAGAGTATGTATGGATAACGTACCAATGTTTTTCCATGTTCAATCGGGCCTCCTTCCGGGTCGATTTTTCATTCAAAAATCGCTCGGATCACATTGGAAATCCCAAGATCCAACACATAGAAGTAAACAGTCACCAATATACATGCAAAAAGCACAACGAGAGTATAACTGATCAATTCCTTACGGGTTGGCCATTTCACTTTCTTGAGTTCGCTAATCGCATCGCTAAAGAAAGAAAACGTGTTGCCAAAACTTTGTTTTAACCGAGCCAAGAATGCCATCTTTTGCTCCTCCTCAATTACCGCGTCTCGCGATGAGCCGTGTGGGAATTGCAATACGGACAAAACTTCTTCAACTCAATGCGGTCAGGATGAGAACGCTTATTCTTGCTTGTCGTGTAATTGCGCTGTTTACAACCTGTGCATGCTAATGTAACGATGACCCGCATGTGTACACCCCCTGAACAATCCTGATTATTTAGAAACATAAAATGTTGGAACCGCACAAAATCAAAAATGAACAAAAAAAGGACCATAAAAAAAAGCAGCATATTTTGGGCTACCTAAAAAACATTATCATAAAGGATATTCCCTGTCAAGAAAAAGACTCCTCTAATCTGAAAGGAGTCCTTGTGCTAAATAATGAGGTCGCGCACTTCCAAGTAGCGTTCCAATTTGCGTTTCACCCGTTGCAAAGCGTTATCGATCGATTTCACATGTCGGTCCAAATCAACGGCAATTTCTTGGTACGATCGTCCATCTAAATAGAGCATTAACACGCGCCGTTCTAAATTGCTCAAAATTTCTCCCATTTTATCTTCAAGTCCACTAAACTCTTCTTGATTGATGATCAATTCCTCAGGGTCCGTCATCTTAGATCCACATATGACGTCTAGCAACGTTCGATCGGAATCCTCGTCATAGATGGGCTTGTCTAACGAAACATAGGAATTGAGCGGAATATGTTTCTGGCGAGTCGCTGTCTTGATGGCGGTGATAATTTGACGAGTGATGCACAACTCTGCGAACGCCTTGAATGAAGCTAACTTGTCCGTGCGAAAATCTCGAATCGACTTGTAGAGCCCGATCATCCCTTCTTGGACGATATCTTCTCGATCCGCACCGATCAGAAAATAGGAGCGAGCTTTCACCCGCACAAAATTGCGATATTTAAAAATAAGAAACTCTAGCGCCTCACTGTTTCCCGCTCGGACCGCTTCGACCAAATCTTCATCTGGAATGAACTCGTATTCGGAATAGACAGAGGTGTTGATCTCGATGCTCACTCAGAATCCCTCCGGCCCACTGGTGGACAGCCTTCTTGTTGTTCAAATGTAAGACAAGTATACATGAACATTTCGGCTAACGTCAACGAAGAAAATCCCGGGAAACCTTATGGTTACAAGCCTTTTCGCCATCGGTCGAACAAGGAGCGCAGTTCGCTGTTCATTCGGTTGTCAAACGTATTGCGCTGTGATAGCGGTTGAGCATCGACTTGTTTGGACACTTCTCGCACAGTTTCTTGAATTTTTATCCACAATTCGCGCGCAGACAACCGAAGAGCACCCGCACCGAAAGTAACACTCTGCTCTGTAAAATCGGAAGTCGCCACATATACTTGCCGACGCCTTCGGGTCAATTGTTTCACAAGGCGTTCAATACGCTCGTCCGCTGTCTCTTTCTCCTTCGTGTAAAAGATATCTACTTTGCGGAGTTGATCGGTTCTGCCAAGCCCGGGCACATTGTACGCATCAAACACGATCATACATCGTATTCCCGTAAAACCTTGGTAATCAGCGATCGAATCAATAAGCAGATCACGCGCCAGATCTAAGTTCTGTTCCCGCAAGTTGCGCAGGTGAGGCCAAGCCCCAATCACATTGTACCCGTCGATAATTAGCACATCCTCCATGGGCTCTCAACCTTCGCCTAGCGCGAATGGCTGCGGTCCAAATCGGTCGCAGCAATAGCGTTATTGGGCCCCGGTTGTTGCCTTTGCCGTACCGCTTCATATAACAACAGTGCGGTTGCGACGGAGGCGTTAAGCGAGTTGATACGTCCGTACATCGGGAGTTTGATCAGAAAATCGCATTTT
>JBILCM010000015.1:0-41809 GCA_044353165.1 Paenibacillus sp. | reverse complement strand
CAGGTACAAGTTCTAAGCAACGTCTGACAATTTCACTGGCTCCAAACACATAATTGTTGACTAACGCCTCATTGCGACTGTCACCAACCCAGAAAGTTTGCTCGTATGCGGGACAATCAACGAATGTGTCTTCCATGCAGAGCTTTGTTGTTCTACTTGAGATGTCCCAAATTCGATTCAAACGCTCATCTGAACTAGTGAATTGTCCCACATCAGCTACAGGATACGTGCTTTGGATAAAAAGCATGTTATGGACGATGACGGGTCTTGAAGCATTGCGCACAGTAACCATCACATATCGCATGCCTCTTTTGACCGGTGATTCGTAGTGCTGAAATCCTTCACGACAAATATAGCGAAGCGTGTTATGTAATTGATATGTATGTTGAATTCCGTGCTCATCTTGGTGTTCGTATCCATAGAAATCAATAATCGTACCTAAAGCTGCCTCTATCGTGAAGGTAATAAAGCCCGTGCGCTGTTCCCCGAGATCGATGATGATTTCAGTGTCACCTTGTGCGAAGACAGGGATTGTTGCTGTCGAACGAGTAGGAATCACAATGGATTGCAATTCGTTAGGCACAGGTTGCTCTTGTATAGTTGACTGCAATAAACAATCAGCAAATACACATGTGTTCGTAAATAGTGATGGGTGAACGTCTTGCAGCTGAGTATGCATTGTTTGCCACTCATGAACAGAAGTAAACGTTAGTGCATGTTGATATTCAAGATTTTGGTAATTGAGGCCCAATTGAAACTCCGGTTCATGTTCGATTTGTTCTACCGCTTCGAACGGACCAAGTGTGACAATTGGCCCCATGCCTGGTAACGGTGATACAAACTGAACAGGCACTTCTCCGCACACAGCTATCGTCCACGTTAATGGGCCTCTTACAGTACTAGACGCATCAAATAATAGCGAATTATCACCCATATTTAAGCTAATTTCGATATGCGCTTGTGGATTGTCGCCATATATGTTTTCTTTATTTAACTTCACACCATTAAGTATAAGATGGTCACGTGCTTTCTGAATGCCAAAAGGAAAACTGAGAATAGCCTTCATATTGATTGGCGAGTGAATGTTGATTGCAACGAGTCCAAGAAATGAAAATTTATTCGAACGTTGGATTGAATCAGGTACAAAATGTGTACCTAGATCAACACTAAGTGTCTGGGCATTATTGATCACATTCTTTAATGAGAGAACACGACTAGGGTAGCACGTTTCTTCCGTTAGGAAGGGGATATCCCTTGGCACAAGTTGCGTCCAAGGCGCCATGCCTACTGGACCGATGACCTTAGCATTGGACCATAGATTTGGGCTGTTCATCGTACCATGTCGAAGGTCTTCTCCCTTCGATGCATCCAGTACTTCAGCGAATGGATGTTGGACAGACATGCGTACAGATGATGGGTCCATTCTTGAATCCTTCATCCATCGCCACTGTTCATCCGAGATAAGCAAAGGTTCAAATCGGCCGTCATGCTGTTGATCGAGTTGAACCAATAAGCCACCTCGCCCTTTAATATAGTAAAAATTACTTACCCCCCAATGCATGACGAGCACGACAATCGAATTGCGACCTCGTTGTAATAGATGTCCTACTGAGTAAGTGTCGAATGATTGTTTGAACGGCCATGATCTGACAGGTCCATATCCTAATTTTTCTCCATTAATATAAATAAGATATCGCGAATCAGCCGTAATATGTAACAACATCTCGCTTGATGCCAGTGGTTGTCCATCCCAATCGAAAGTTCTATGAAACCAATACCATGTATTCCGAGGACTTTCTTCCTCTTGGGTCCAAATCCATTGTGCATGCCATTGCATGGGGTTATCTCCTCTTAAAAACAAGTTAAGTTTTAAGTTTATTGAAAATATTGCGCTAAGAAGTCTCCTGCTTTTTGGAATCCGTTGCGCTGTTCTTCAACCGAATTCGAGTATCGGTGATCTTCCAGTTCAATACAGACAGGACCTTTATATCCCCCTCGCTCTAATTCAAAGGCGATTTCAGCCCAATTGATATCACCTTCTCCAGGAATGGTGTATCGCCAAGGGCCACTACTAAATTTTACAGGTTGACCGAATGCAGCAGATTGGAATTGTCCGTAAAGATATACATCCTCTGATGTGAATTTGCAATCTTTACCATGCACGTGCGCAATCCGGCCCATAAACTCACGCAGGAAGCGAATGTAATCAATACCTAATCTGTAAAGATGGGAGGGATCATAATTGACACATAATGACGGTGATGGAACAGCAGTGAACATCGCACGCAATGTCTCCGGTGTGCACCCAAGAGTTGGCAAATATGGATCAGGTCCTGGCCAACCTTCGAATACAATCTTGATCCCGTATTTCTCAGCCACTGTTGTAATTTCAGGGAACGTTTCTTTGAAAAACTGGAAAGACTCGGCCCTTGTTGTTTTTGGATCTTCAGGCACAAGGCACATAAAGCAAGTCGTTCCACCCAAGGCAGCAGCTTCCTTCAATTGATTGCTCACGGAGACTACAGCATTATTACGTTTACCCTCATCCTTGCTTAACAATGCAGCAACATCATTGACATCGAATGTTCCAATAGATAAATTTGCTTTCTCTGCAAGTTCTTTGTTCTCAACAGTCATAAAAGGGACATCAACAACTAAAAAATCCACTTCTTTTGCCCAATCTATCCAATCTTTCATCGTTTCAGCATTATATGGGCGCACGACATTCCGTAATCGTATACCAATAGGGTTAGACACATTCATTCACTCCTTCTAATTGATTTGGAATCTTATATGTTGGGAATATGAATTTCAACTTCTCGACCGATGGATGCGGAACGAATCATACCGTCAATGATCGCTTGATTAATTAGAATTTCTTCTCCAGGGATCGGCGCGGACTTTCCTTCTTGAATAGCAGTAACGAAATCCCTGACTTTCTGATAAAAAATTTCTACCTGATGGTTTTTGACTGGAAATTGGCTTTGAGTTTGATGACCCAACACATCATGGAACAGTTCAATCGAACCCACACCACCATCCCAAACGCCATTGTACCCAAGATTTGGCCCTTTCGCTGGAGCCACTTTAAGGCCGGATTTTGTTCCTAAAAACATACTCGGTCCGAGTGTATCCATGTGCATTGCCCATGAAATTTTAAAATTCATGACCAGGCCGTTCTCAAAACGTATTAGCGCTGCCGCAAAATCTTCGACATCAAACATATCTGCATTCGAACAATACTCAGGATTTTTTCCGAATTTGTCTGATGTGTAAGCCGAGACGGTTACAGGTTTCGGGTAACCGAGTGAATTCAGAGCCATATCCAATGAATAACAACCGATATCTGCTAATGCACCTACGCCTGCAATCTCTTTGGATACAAAACTAGGACGTCCAGGGATACCACGTCGTCTTCCGTCACCCGTCTGCACATAATATATGTCTCCAAGAATTCCAGATTGTACGATCTTTTTGATTTCCTTCATATTCGGATCATACCGCGGCTGAAAACCGATGGTTAGAATTTTAGATGCTTTCTTCGATGCGAGTACCATGTCAACACCTTGCTCTAAAGTGACAGACATAGGCTTTTCCACCAAAACATGTTTTCCAGCATTCAACGCATCAACACTTGTGTTGTGGTGAGCGACATTCGGTGTGCAAATACTAACGCCATCCAAATCGAGTTCCAACAATTTTTGATGGTCTTCAAACGCAACCGCATCCTTCAACCCAGACCGATCAATAAATTCTTTAGCTTTGCCCGGCACAGGATCTGCAACGGCGACGATCGTTACATCATCCATCTTCAAGTACGATTTTAAATGAGCGCCAGCCATCCCTCCTGCGCCGATAATACCAATTTTTAAATGTTTTCCCAAAACGCTCTCCCCTTTAAATACATGATTGTCAATTACATCATAAACAAAAAAAGGACTGAAATCAGTCCTTTTCATTAGCATTTTATTAACGTTTTTCATCATATTTTGTTCGATATTCTTGGGGATAGAGATTCGTTTGCCGTTTGAAGAACATACAGAATGCTTGGGGTGAACCGAAGTTGAGTTGTTCTGAAATGTCAGTGATGGAGTCAGTGGTACTTTTTAGTAAAAACTTAGCGATATCAACACGTATCTTCTTGATGTATTCACCTAAGGGAACGCCCATATACTTGCGAAATTCACGATCTAGATGTGATCGACTGCGATTCACTGCAGTGGAAATTTCATCAGATGTTAAGTTATTCATGCCTTTCGTGTGGATCAATTGGATGGCATCTTTAACAGTATCACTCATGATGGGTTGCATTTCTAATTCACCAAAACCCAGATGTTCTTCATAGTTTCTTAATATTCGCACGAGTAAATTGATAAAAAAGGCTTTCACTGTTGTGGGAGCATAATTTTTGTTAGTTTCTAATTCAGTCATAATTTCCCGGTGACATGAACTGAAAGACCCATCATGATCGGCGATAACACGGTTCTCACCTAATCTGAAATAGGGAAGCTCCAATTCGCGCAATTGATCGAAGTTGAACCCTATCGAGTATGTGCATGCATATGGAATTCCGCGCACCAAAGCGTTGTGAACTTCCATAGGTTTCGTAATGATGAGTTCACCTTTCTTAAGTTCATAAATGTTCTCATTGATTTGAAAACATCCTGTTCCCTCAGCGATGTAAGTGATTTCAAAATAGTTGTGATAATGCAACCTAATATTCCAAAATTCTTGTTGCAAACGATCAATGTGAACGAGAGAAGGCAGATATTCAGGATAAGGTGCTTCATGGCGCATCCGATTGATAAAGCGGACAATCCGCGGCGTTCTATGCGTGGGAAATAAGACCGAATCTTGATCATTCACACCGTATTGGGCTGATTTGACAGTGCTCAAGAGATCTCACCTACTTAAAAAAATATTTATTTAATATATTACATAAAAATATTAGCGTTAATGTGTGATTTGTCAACATAAGAATCCCTTAACAATCCCCAAAAAGCCATTTTTCCTCGAATAACGGCTGTGATTTGTGTTTGCGGTATAGGTTACATCAGATCAAGACCAAATCTTATGTTATCTATCCTCTACTCATAAAAAATGAAATCAACCTCTTTTTTAAATGTCGGTGAAGTTTTTTGAAAAGAATTGATTTTCTGGTCCGCAAACAGCGGACTGCGTGCTGGCATGGTCGAATACCACTCCCCGTGACGTAAGCCGCTCCAGATTAGGTGTCGGCACTGCTTTACTACCATATACATATATTGCCGTAAGGTGTCCGCTATAAATTCAATTTCATCATAGCAGGAAATGATCGGTCAGGTTTATGCCGACATGTCGATGCTTAAAGCCCATGTGGCAAATTGTAATTTGACCAAAATTCCTTTCCCTGCTCTGTATGATCGCCAAATTCTGTTTTCCATTTTGTCAATTCGTTACGAAGTCTCTGCAGATGTGTACTGTATTCAGGATTACTATAGAGATTGTTCATCTCCTTGGGATCGTTTTTCAGATCAAATAATTGGGTGTGCCTGTCTCCGTTAACAACATATTCAATCAATTTAAACTGTTTATCCTGTAAAGCTCTTTGATATTGTAAGTGAGCAAAATACAGATAATCTCTCATCGCCTCGTTAGGATTGTTTAATATAGGAACCAAACTCTTCCCTTCAACGGTCTGAGGAGTAGCTAATCCCGCCAATTCAGTCAAAGTTGGAAAAATATCAAATAAATATACGTATGAATCACTTTTTATGTTTTTTGAGATACTTGGACCTGAAAATACCAAAGGTACGTGTATTGCATGGTCATACACACTCTGTTTATGCATATCACCATGTTGACCCAGCGCTTGGCCATTATCTCCAGCTAGTACAATGATGGTGTTATCAAACTCGCCCATTTCTTTCAACTTGTTAATTATACGCCCCATTTCCTTATCCATATGGGTTATCATGCCATAATAGGCTCGAATCGCCCGAATCACGTCTTCCGGTTTCAAAGGCCACCCGATAGACTCAACAGGGTTGCCAATTTGAAAAGGTCTGACATGTAATGTGCCATTATCAAACGGATGATCGGGCATATAATTTTCGGGCAAATCAATTTCCTGATCAGCATACATCTCCACAAATTCTTCTGGTGGCATCAATGGATCATGGGGAGCAGTATAAGCAACATACATAAAGAACGGTTTGTTTTCTTTTTGTTCATCCCTGACTTGTCTGTTGTTTAAGAACTCAAGGGCTGCATCCGTAAATAATTCAGTGGAAAACTTGCCTCCAATCCTCTTGTTATCATCAGGATATTCACAAGAAGGATCATAATCCTGCACAGGTACCTTTAAATGATTTGACATACCGCCAAAGAACACATTCCCTGCATGTGAGAAACCGCGTGCAAAAACCCCTTGACTGTTATGTTGTTTCCCCGTGCCAAAGGTATCATATCCTGCTTCTCGAAACACTTCAGGTATTGTTTTAAGATCTTCATCTATCCTATATTCCCATAAACCCTGTTTGGGTATTCGATAAAGTGTTCTTCCTGTCATAATCATGGCCCTGCTTGGAGCACAAACAGCAGGTGATGAACCACCCATAATATAGGCATTCGTAAAGCTAGTTCCATTCTCAACCAACTCATCCATAACAGGTGTTTTAATGACCTGGTTGCCCAGAGCATGGATGGTATCAAATCTCTGGTCATCCGTTAAAATAAACAATACATTGGGTTTTTGGGTTTGATTCATTACTTTACAACCTCCTGGTTTCTGCTAATTGATACTTCTATCTTGGGTTTCTAATAGTATTAAAGCCTCTCCACATACACATAATAAGCGCCTCGTTGTTCTTCTTTATCATCGATAAACGAAGCCTCGAGACTGGTTTCGCCTGCCTTATCCAATGTCACATTAAATACAGCTTCAAGATCGCCATCATGAACGATTGTCTCCCACTCCATATCAAAAATCTTGAACTTTGCCTTGACAGGGCATATGATTGCACACTCCACCTCTTGTCTGCCATAAGGCGCCACACTTTGTGCCATTTTTTCATCTATAGCCTGATTTATGGGAAGATTCAGCTCTTCGGGCCAGCGCCTCAGGGCAAAACGATATGTTCCTGGTTTCTCCACATGAACAGCCCATTTCCCAGTGCTTTTCTGCGCATTGACTACCATGTGCTGACTCCATGCCACATCACCCATGACATCCAATGCATCGAGTCGGGCAGGGTTCTCTTCATCACTGCCCAATGAGATGTGGCTGTACTTGCCGATTTCCGGCAATACTTCCTCCCACCACTGCTCATGAGCAACTCTCAGTCGTTCAACCACTTCAGGATACATTGATGCCACATCATTTTTCTGACCGGGATCGGATTTGATATCATAGAGCTCCTGCCCTTTTATTAATCGCCACTTTCTGGTAGCCACAGCGTTTGTCCATTTTTCCGGTGGAATGGTATCCTGCCTGAATTGAATAAATTCAACCCGGTCTTCTTCGAAGCTTTGGAATTCCTCCCTTAATATCTGCCTCAAGCTTCTACCGTCAAAATCCACTTTTTTGGGTACGCGAAGATTGCAAACATCAATAAAAGTCGGTAGCAGATCAACATGAAATGCCATCTCTTCGATGTCCTTCCCACCCTTAAGCCCTCCTTCAGGCCAGCGAATGAAAAAAGGAACACGATGTCCGCCGTCATAATACGACCCCTTCTTTCCCCTCATGCCCGCATTGTATCCAGTCACAACTTGTTGGTTTTTATCCAAATCAGCTCCAGCAGAGCTTCCGTTATCCGTCATAAATATGAGAATGGTATGATTCTCTATCCCCAATTGGACAAGCTTTTCGCGCAGCCTCCCGAAGTTTTCGTCAATGTTGGAAATCATACCGTAAAATTCCGGACTGGGTATATCCCGATTGCCCCTGTACGGTAAGGCATATTGATCAGCAACAAGGTAAGGCGAATGAGGTGCATTAGTGGAAATGTATGCAAAGAAAGGGTAATCCTTGTTTTCTTCCATGAATTTGAAAGCTTCCTCAAACCATATGTCTGTGCAATACCCTTCATGCTTTACCGGTTGTTCATTATGGAAATATGTATCGTCAAAGTAGTTATTGCCCCAGAAATCGGGAGTCTGGCCTACACCTCCGCCTTTGTGGGCGACCACCCTCTGGAACCCTCTGTCCTGCGGCCTATACGGATAGTTATCTCCTAGGTGCCACTTTCCGAAAAGCCCTGTACTATATCCGTTTGTAGCGAATACATCTGCTGCAGTGACTTCCTCTTTTCGCAATATGGACCTTCCCCAGCATGTTGCCCAAACCCCGTTCCTTAACGGGCGGCGTCCTGTCATCAAAGCTCCTCTGGTCGGCGCACAGAGCGGGGATACGTGAAAGTCACGTAATCTGACCGAATCTTCATAAAAATGATCAAGATTCGGAGTTTGAATCCAAGGATTGCCTGTACATCCCAGGTCCCCGTACCCTTGATCATCTGTGATGACCAGAATCACATTAGGCTGTTTTACAAGCATGAAATCACCTTGCCTTTTTAATTTGATAGTGATCCCTTTCAAGCAATAAATATTAGTGTAGCCGGTCCACATTCTAACTATTATCTTAAGCTAATATAATCAGGAAAAAAATAGTTAAACTGATATTGACTTAATTGTGCTAATTTGTGTCTTTTGCATGCTAAAAACAATGATGGGATACACCTATAATATTTGTAAACGTTTTATTTCTATTATAGAGAGGAAAATATTTAATGAAGAAAGTACTGTTCAGTAAATCAATGATAAAATATTTGGCAGTTGCTCTAGCGGTTTTTGTTATCTCGGTTTTGTCATATAGTGTTTTGACAGATAACAAGAATGAAAAAAAGGTTGAAGTGAATGAGGAGTCAGCAGATACAAATAAACCGCGTATAATTGCACCATCCGACCATTCCAACATTACGGATATTGCACTAAACTTTCAATGGTGGCTGCTGCATAATCACTTAAAATATGAGCTTCAATATTCGCGAAATAATGATTTTTCAGATGCCACAACTATAAATGTAGAAAAGTCTGAAGAAGAATTTAAGAGAAACAGTTCTTTTGCATTTTATTTGCCCCAGGATCTTTTGGGCACTGGTGTGTGGTATTGGCGTGTAAGAGCAGATGACGCTTCCCAAAATTATGAATGGTCTGAAACAACAAAATTCACCATTAATAATGATCATACTGTTAAGCCTGCGCAGTTGAATATATCAAATGACAACCCGATATTTCTTGCAGAAACATTTACAAGAGGTGGCGGTTTAGAAGGAATAGCAAATTTTGTACCTGAAGACATTAAAAATAATTTCGTGCTTGCTGTAAACAGAAGCGCTGGGAAAGGGAATCAGTTCTCTATCCCGCTATTAACTTATTTACAACCGTTAATAGATAAGAAAGTGTATCATACTATTTTTTATTCAGGTGCCACCAATCGGATGTTTATTCTTTCAGAACTAGAAGAATTATTTCAAAATAATCCTTATGTAGTTGGTGTAGTCCTTGGCGAGGAATTTTGGGCATTTAATCAGCCTGAAAGATGGCAACAAGAAGAACATATTAAGAGATTAATCAAACTATCTGGAAAATATGGAAAGGTACTATTTTGGGGAGATGGCAATAGCTCGAGGTTTTTTAATTGGCAAAGGATATTGGGCGATCCTGAATGGAAGAATATTTTAAAACAATACGCACCTTATGTCAATCTTGTATTAAAAACCAATTTCACATGGAAACCTTATACGTCAGCTGGTGCATTATTTGGAGCATGGCTTAGTGGATTAATGGATCATTATGGAACATGGCACGAGCCTTGGTATTGGGCACATGCAGGCTTTGGCGATGGATTAGGGAAGCAATCAAATCATGATAATTCAAACAACCCCAAAGGTTTTCAGAATCAGCCTGCAATATTTTGGGAGCAAATATTTTTAAATGGACTTGTTCAAGGTGCTTCGGTCTATCATATTCAAGGACAAAATACTATACAAGGAATGTATCATCCTCCACTGCATGCAAACCATCCAGCTATTTGGGACAAATATGGAAATAAAACAGCAACATGGGAAAATTACATTTATCCGTTTATAAAAGATACTATAAACAAAAAACTGATTCCCTCCAAACAGCAGGTATTAGAAAATGTGAAAGTCGCTGTTGAACAAGAAAGTATGCTCAAAGGGAATGAAGATAGAAAATTATGGAGAGATAAGGGAAATCCTCTTTATATGTATGAATATACATTCTTTGATTCACTTTACAGAGGAACCTATGGTTTTGACAGTAAGCAGGATGGAATCGTTATGGGTCCAGAAAGTGAGTATCCATACAGAGGGGGCATGGACTACGAAATGATTCCCAACAACACCGAATATTATTTTATTCCCCTGCTTCCTTATGATGTTAAAGCTTTAGAAGATAAGACTGTCATTGAACTTAAAGATTTACAAGACACAAACACAGTCACATCAATCTTTAATAAATATTATCAAAAGAAGTTTGAGGGTGATGCTGCAGTATATGTAGTTGGCGATATGTTTACTGTCATGAATTCCCATGAAAACAAAGATATAATACAAAATTATAAAATACCTTATGATAAGGGTATAATCAAAAATATAAAGGGCAAAGTTGGACCACATATGTATATAATAGGGAAATTTATGGATAATGATACGTTGTGGATTAAAACCAATACGCATTATAAAGATAGGGACACTGAGATCATTATTGAATCTGTTAGCAAGCCCAACGTGATGTTACCTGAAAATGCAACTGGAAATTGGAATGAAGCGAATAAGACACTGACTTTAACGGTTAAGAATACAGATCATCCTACTGAAATTGTTATTAAAAAGTAATTTCAGATATATCACGTGTATTAGAATGTTACATTGCACTCAAAAGAATGGTTGAGAGGGACATTATTCTCTACTCAACCATTTTTTAAAGACTTTGCTGAAATATTGGAATAGAACGTTTCAAATTATTCTCATCGTATTGCTTGTCACTCAAAAAGAACTAAACCTTATATCCGCAAGAACCCCATCCCAAAGATTTTTTCGCGCTTGTAGCGAGTAGATAGCCATCTCTTCTGCTTCTCGTTCTTTGGTGGCATCGCCCTCACAAAGCGCTGTCAGCAGTTTTTGAGCTAATGGTCCGTGATGGTCTCCATCTAATTCGATATGGCGCTCGAGATAATAAATGAGACGATCGCAGTTCATCCCTTTATCCCGTAACGATTCGATGAGCGAGGAGAACATATCAGGAATGACATCTTCTCTTCCATAGAAGAATGCTGCTGCAACTTCATGCGTTTTCCCATGTTGGGCGACATGCAATGTGAATTGGACAAATTCGGCAATTTGTCTGGGAATACGCTGATCTTTCAATGCATCTTCTACAGTAACACCTGATTTGATCTTAGCTACAAACATCAGGATTGTGTCGGTTTCTACTTGAGATTGCTTCATTGCTTCCAAGTACAATTCAAAATGACTCGCGTGTCCTCCCAAGCCATCTTCATCCGATTCTTCTGCCAAGACGATTTCGTTAATAAATCTTGTATATTCACTATTAGGAGAAGGGATCCAAGGAACCTGTACCGTAGTGAGATCTTGTTGCAGTCGCTTCAATAAACTCATAAAATCCCATACGGCAAACACGTGGTGCTCCATAAAAATTTCAACTTTTTCGGGTGTGTTGATTTCCCGATAAATGGGGTGATTCAAAAGACTTTCCCTTATCTGATCTAATGATTTCATAGGCGTTACCTGCATCTGAGCATCTCTCCTTTTTATTTATGATACAACTATTCTGCGAACGATTTCCTAAAAAAAACGTTGTATGATGCACTCCTCGTATTGGTTTTCATAAAAATGTAACAAAAAAACTTCACGTCCCCATTATTTGGACACGAATGGATTTCCAGTTTCCCAGAATCGCCAAGGATAGTATTTCGCTTCACCGCTGTTCTCGATGCCAATTCGGGGTCCTGTTGACAATTGGGTTACAGTTCGACCTTCAGCAAAATATAAAGGAGGTGTCCACAATGCACTCCCGTAATTATGCATTGAAATAGCAAAAGCTTTGGTCAGTTTTCCAGGCCCATTCGTGAGATCTTGCATCCGTTTTAATTGTCCGCGATGTTGTCTCATCTTTTCTATGCCATCAATCGGTTCAATGGCACGAACGAGCACCGCTTCGGGTTGTCCTTCCTGTCCGCTGACAACATTCAACAAACAGTGCGTGTGCATGACATAAGTATAAGCAAATCCCGGTGGGCCATACATGACCTCTGTCCTCGGAGTCCGTCGATTCCCGAAACTATGCGCAGCGCGATCAAGTGGTCCCCTATAGGCTTCTGTTTCCACAATCCAACCTGACAAAAAACCATCTTTGGTCTCATGCACTAGGGTTTTTCCCAGCAGGGAATGCGCTAAATCTAGCGTAGATTGACTGAAAAACGAAGGCTTTAATGCACTGTATTCCATGGAGACCCCCAAATTTTAATAAAGCTTATCCACTATTATATACGAAAACAGGAGTTGCCTGTCAGGTATTCTCGACCTTCGGGCTACTCCTGCTTTAAGTATTTATTTTATTCCACTAGGCCTCTGCGGGCTCTTCGGATTCTTCATTGTCGGCGTCCGCTTCTGCAGCAGCAACCTCCTCCTGAGCAACAAACATGTCTTCGTCGACTTCATCGACGATGTCCTCAATTTCTTCTTCCGCTTCCTCTTCGGCGCCCTCTGCAGCAGCAACCTCGGCTTCAGCTAACTCGAAAGCTTGTGCGCCTTCTGCTTCGACTTCTGGCAGTTCATTCCCAACTTCGCTCATACAAATCCCTCCATTGTCATTCGCCCAGTTCTCCTAAGCGTATTCCAATTATATCTCTGACACGTTGCGAAATTTGTAGAAGTGTGCTGGCGAAAACATTACATTTTGATTACAAAAAAAAGAAAGTGACTGGATTCACCCAACGTTCCAATACACTTTAATTAATAATGCGAAAAGTTCAGTGCATTAATCATCTTTGATTTTCTTAATTTCTTCGACTGAACATTTTGTGATCGATGCGATCAGTTCAATGCTTGCACCGACACTCAAGAGCGTTCTGATCATATCGACGATCGGATCTTCCTTCACCTCATGCAATTGACGTCTTTTCTTTAGAAGGCTTTCGATTGTTTTCTCGAAGTTTGAATTCATGATGAAAGTCTCCTCACAAAAACCTGGTTAAGTCAAATATATTCAGCGAGGTAATGACAATTTCCTGCAAATAAATTCAAAATACTCACAGTTTCCTTGTTCAACCTCAATATATTTTATTGAACCTACATTCCAAACAATAAATTCATTGCCTACGTTTGTTTTACGGCATATACTTTCGTTGTGGAGGGTTCCGCACAATGATGAATACTGCTAATTTTGAAATTCTTCAACCGTTTTTGAAAAAATATGGTTACAATTCACATGCACATCTATACACATTAGATGATAAAACGTTATTTTGGTATGCCGATCGTCAAGTGTTGCTTGTATATCGCTCACAGGGGAAGCGCCGTGTTGTACTCGGAGACCCTATCGGAGAATCCGACTTGTTTTCTGTTGCTATTCAAGCATTTATCGATGAATCGAAAGACGCTGGAATGAGGCCAATATTTTATCAAATGGGTGCCTCCAACCTCACGACTTGCGTTAATGCAGGGTTTAGAACGGTTAAAATTGCAGAGGAAGCAACAGTCGCGCTGCCCTATTTCCATACGAATGGTAAGGATTGGCTGAAATTGAGGCATCGGATGAGCAAACTTGAACGCATGGGATTCAAGACAGAAATAGTTCATCCTCCACATGCGTTAACTTTATTGCAAGAATTGAAATGCGTCTCCAAAGCTTGGTTAGGTGCTCACAACGAAAAATATTTTTCCGTAAGCTCCTTCTGTCCCGTGTATGTGAATCATTGGCCGGTAGCGGTCATGCGCTCACCTCAAGGAGGCGTCATTGCCTTTGCTTCGATCGTTGGTGACAATGTTTTTTTAGGTTCGGGTGAGTTGACAATGAACAAAATGAGCATCGATTTGATGCGTTACATGCCGGATGCGCCTCTTGGCGCGATGGATGCGCTGTTTATACATATATTGCGCTGGAGTAAGGAACATGGTTATGTTTCTTGTAGTCTGGGAATGGTACCGCTTGCGAATCGAACGGATCATTGGCTTTTGGGGTTCATTCTTCGGTTTGGAGAGCGGTGGTATCCATTTCGTGGATTAATGACTTTTAAGAATAAGTTCAAGCCCATCTGGGAGGGCAAATATTTGTCATATAGAGGTGGATGGCTTTCTTGGCATTTGGTTCAATTGTCTAGCATGATTTGTAAACCGATCCGAATAATGCCCGCTTCGTGCCAACAACAACATACTGTTGCTCGCATGGATACCGTGCAAACTTCGGAGTCGACCACGTCCTGAGGTATCTAAATAATGAAAAAAATGGGCATTGTTATTATTTACACCATAGGTGCCGTTGCTTTGTTCGTTTTACATGAACCCCTATTGATGTGGATACATTCTTCATCTCCTTCTGTCCTCTTCATAATATTGGTTGCGACGGTCGTTGCATTATTTCCTGTGATCCCTTTTGGCCTTGTCGGTGGCGCGATCGGGGTTCTATTCGGTCCGTGGCTTGGTGGTTTGGTGACTTGGATGAGTTCCCTCATGGCATCTCTGCTTTTCTTCTTGGCGGTTCGGTTTGGCTTTCAAGATTGGGGTCATAGAGTATTATTTCAAACTTACAAACCAATCCATCGCTTGGCTGTCCAGTTCGAACAGCATGCGTTCCTTGCGATTTTGTTCGCTCGAATATTGCCTATCGTTCCATCAGTTGCGGTGAATCTCTTTTCAGCACTGAGTCGCGTGCCGTTCCAAACTTATGCGCTCGCTTCCGCGCTCGGTAAGTTGCCAGTAATGCTGCTTTACTCGTTGGTAGGCAGTTCGCTCTGGTCAAACGAGCAAGGGTGGTCACTTACACTCTTGATTTTCATGGGATATATTGTTTTTTTAGTCATTACGATATATATTTATAAATTTTGGAGTCGGAAATAGGAGTGCCACAAAATGTATCTTTCTTTAAATAAAAAAAGATTACAGTGAGGAAAATGTTCCAATTACTGTAATCATTGCATTTAATATGATCTTAAGATATCAGTTTGTGTTGTCTCAGTGCTGCCTCATGTGCAATTGAACGCACAGACAGCAACTCAATAATTTGGGCTTGCACTTTTTGGTTCTCTTCAATTCGTGAAACAGCCTGGCTTAATTCAATGATGGCGACCTTTATTGATTTCTGTTCATTATGCAGGCTAACTACATCTTCTTTAAGGACACGTACATCTTCTTTAACTTCCTTCAGTTCTGATTTAATTTCCCGTACTTCATTCAGTATTAATGTTAAAAGCGGTTCCGTCATGGGGTTTACTCCGTTCGTTTAAATTTAACTTTATCATACCATATCAAGCAAAAAAAGGGGAATATGCGTTCGAAGTTTAGCCGTGGATCCATTGAGCAAGCAACACGTAGAGAGGTAAACCTACAATGAGATTGAAGGGAAAAGTAATGCCAAGCGACATGCCTAAATAAATCGATGGATTCGCTTGTGGAACGGAGTGTCGCAGTGCAGCAGGTGCGGCAATATATGAAGCACTCGCACCCATAATACCCATGATCGCGGTTCCTCCTATAGATAATCCACATGTGTAACCAATCAGAACAGCAAATATACCAAACAAGAGTGGCATCATGATAGCAAGTATGAGCATTTTGAAGCCATATTGTTTGATTTCAACGATTCGTTCACCAGCTGACATTCCCATCCCTAATAGAAAGATAACCAGAATTCCCGCATATAAATCGATAAATAAAGTCTTTACAACGGGGATCGCCCGCTCACCTGTTATCGTTCCAATAACCATCGCACCAACGAGTAAAAGCACACTTTTATTTAAGAGACTTTCTTTGAATATTTGAGGATCGAATAACTGAATCCTAGGGTGTGGGCGATTGGAATCAATACCCATTTCACTTTTTTCACAATGTACGTATCTCCTTTGTTCCCGATTATTTAACCACCCTAACAAAAAGAGTGAAACAAAAATCGCCGGGCTTTCCAGCAAAACTACCATTGCTGTCATGTAACTCTCATATTGTATTTTTTCGTGTTGTAAGAAAGCGATCGCTGCACCGAATGTGACAATGCTGACCGAACCGTAAGTCGCTGCAAGGCCAATCGCATTGTGGCGATCGATCCCCATCCATCGACTTACAATGAACATGACGACAGGGATAATTGTACCTAAGAGCAACGTTCCCATCAGAGGTAGCAAGAAGTCATCTATTCGGTAACCAGAAAGTTCGATGCCTCCTTTTAGGCCGATGGCTATTAATAGGTAAATGCTAAGAGAATCACTGAGGGCGCTGGGAATTTTTAAGTCTGATTTGAGGAAGGCGGCCCCCAAACCAAGCGCAAAAAACAAGACTGCTGGGGAAAGTAAGTTAAACATAACCGTTTCAACCATTTTTATTGTCCTCCTGTCTGCAAAAAAAGGGAGTCGCAATGGAAGATAACACTCCCTTAACGAGTGTTATTTTCCTGCAACTCCCGGTTTACCTCGAACCATCTTATTCAGATGTTTATCGATCTACCGATTGAGAAAAACGTTCTTCGATGTTCTCATTCATGATGAATACAATCACCCGTTCACCCGAACGCGTGCTCACATCCGTATGAAAACTAGCAACAGTGACGCCTGTCAAATTTGCAATCAATTCCATCAACTCTTCATTCCCTGATTCAATCAAATCGGAACGAATTTTTTTGATGGATAGCATACCATCCCGGGTTTTCGCTAAATTACGCTCAGCGGGTGTTAGAATCCCTTTCAATACAGTGATCACCATATTCCTCACAATATCCGTCTTGACTGAAAGTGGTCCGCGGCCGAGGTATTCTTTCTCCCAATGTGTAATTGCTCTGCTGACTTTGTCTTCCACTTCACCTTTGGAACTGTACATCGTTCTCCCACCTCCTGCCGATAAAAAAGGCATATTCGCTTGGATCAATCCAAACGATATGCCGACGTATCATTCGCTCAATCATGCGTTGATGGTCACTTTTCACCTCTCCATGCTATAGCTGGACAAGGTGCGAAGTAAACGATAGACATGATCTTTCTTAAGATCTAACGGTACTTTTTATTATTATAGTGAGTTCTTATCATTTGTCAACGTCTTTGTGTATAATTATGTCATGAAATGATTATATCCATATCATGCCGTCAAGGAGCAACCCAGTGGTAACGTTATGGCTTTTTGAACATCAATTGACCGAAAATATGCAGGGATTCAATCTTCTAGATCGGAAGCGGGACGTCATTCTGTTTGTTGAAGCGAAGTCGCGTGCGACATGGCAACCTTATCATAAACAAAAACTGGTTTTTATGTTCTCATCCATGCGACATTTTGCGCAACGTTTGCGGCAACAAGGATATCGCGTTGACTATCGTAAAAGTGAGTCATACAATGCGGGAGTAAATGAACACATCGCTGATTTCGATGCAACACAATTCATTCTACACCTTCCCACGGATTGGCGCATGCGGCAACGGTTGCTTCGATGGGCGAATACCCAGCTAACATTAGGGCGAAAGGTCACATTTTTGGAGGAAGATGCGTTATTTCTTGTGAAGGAAACAGAGTGGGCAACATTTCTGCCGAAAAATAAACCATGGAGAATGGATACATTCTATCGCAAACTGCGCAAACAGCACCAAATTCTGATGGATGGGAATGAACCTGTTGGCGGTCGCTGGAGTTTCGACCATGAAAATCGCAAACCACCAAAACGTTCTGTACAGTTTATCCCTCCCTTGGCATTTGAACCGGATCAAATTACTTGTGATGCGATAGAAGACGTGGAGCGAGAATTTCCAGAACATTTTGGCCGAATTTCCAACTTTGGGTTGCCTGTTACACATGAAGATGCTGAGGCCATGTTGGAGCAATTTTTGAAGTTTCGACTGCATACGTTCGGCGATTATCAGGATGCGATGCTCATTCAAGATCCAGTCATGTCACACTCGCTCCTCGCTTCAGCCATCAATGTAGGCTTGTTAGATCCCATGAAAGTGATACGAATGGCGGAGCAGGTGTATTGCGATGGACTCGCGCCGATCGCGGCTGTCGAAGGCTTCATACGCCAAATTATGGGGTGGCGGGAATACGTGCGTGGGGTGTACTTGCGTTCTATGCCGGCGTACCAGCAGGAGAATGCACTTGAACATCATCGGTCATTGCCAGCTTTTTATTGGAGTGCTGATACGAAGATGCGTTGTGTGAAGGAATGTGTGCAAACGGTAATCGATACTGGCTACAACCATCATATTCAGCGACTCATGGTCTTGGGCAATTTCGCAAATCTTGCAGGAATCGAACCGAAACAAGTGGCGGATTGGTTCAACCTGGCTTATGTGGATGCACATGATTGGGTGGTATTGCCCAACGTCCTTGGCATGGCGTTATTTGCTGATGGTGGTCGCATGTCCACGAAACCTTACGTCTCTACTGGAAATTACATTGAGAAGATGAGCGACTATTGTCAGTCATGTGCCTATGATATCAAAGAAAAAACAAGCGAAGACGCTTGTCCCTTCCATGCACTGTATTGGCATTTTATTGATCGCCACCAAGAGAAGCTGAGAGCTAATCCAAGAATGTCGATCATCTTGAGCCAGTGGTCAAAACAAACAGCAAAAACGCGTGATGCCCTGCTAGCCCGTGCTGAACAAGTGTTAGTATTGCTTGACCAAAATAAGCTATGATCGTCATAATGAAATGATTCACGATCAAATCCTTACAAATAGGAGCAGCAATAGTCAACAAGGGAGTGTACTTTCATCTCAAAAGTTTCGTTGGCTGGAACATTGAAAGTCCCGCTACCTTCAATTTTTTTCCACTCTTGCCCCTGTAATTTGTATTCCAATGTGCCGGATACAATCTCCATCACTTCTTTCTGTGAAGTTGAGAATTCATAGTCGCCTGGGAAAGCGATTCCTAGGGTTTTCTTCGTTCCATCTGGGAAAAATACTGTTCTGCTGGTCACTTTCCCTTCGAAATACACATTCGCTTTCTTCACAACGGATACATTCTTGAAATCTGACATTTGATTCTTCCCCTCGCCTTTTAAAGTTCATAAAGAATGAAACTAATCTACCACAATCTTGTCCTAAGAATCAATGCTACCCTCTTTTCTTGCTACCCACTTCCCTGCTTCAAGACCAGACAGTACAGCGTGTTCCACGCGGGATGATGTTTCATTATGGTTACCGCCAAAAGCATCTCCGGCGACAATTAGGGGTCCTACATTGCCAACACTTAGATCAAGATAAGGATGTGAGACCATCTGGTGCGCTTGCGCATAACGCCATCGTTTAATTTGATATTCGATTAGATGTTCTCGGTACGACTTACCAAGAATAGGTCGTAATTGCACATCAATTCGTTCGAATACTTCCTCATCAACTACAGAATAATGTATTTTTGACCAGTTTGATTGCATGTGTACCGTCAATGCTGGGACGGAACTGATGCCTTTGTGGTGGTTGTCAGCAATCCACGCGATATCACTCTGTTGAGGTTCGCGCAACTGACCATTCTCCCAAAATTCACCATTTTTTTGTAATGTTGAATCAAACAAAAGCAAAGCGCCAATGCAAGGGCTGTATGTGACATGTTGCAGTCTTTGACGTGATTCTTGATCTATTTCAATCTGACCTGCATCAAGCAATGCTAGTGATTGTGGAATCGGCGACGTAAGAATAACGGAACGACTTGACCATATTATGAACTCGTCCGTTAACGTATTTTTCACAACAATTTCATAACCTTGTGCCATTGAAGATATCCGCTCGACAAGATGTGAACATAGGATAGGCAAAGGGTGAGCTACATGTTTTGCCAACGCGTTCATGCCGCCCACCGCTGCGTACCGGGGATGAGTTTGGGTAAACCATTTTGAAACCCACCCATGAGTCAACCATTGATCGATGATTTTTTGGAATGAAGGGGAATGTGCCGTCATAAATTGTGCGCCATGATCGAACCGTCCCGATCCCATTCGCCGTGTGGCTAACCTTCCCCCCGGACTTCTTCCTTTGTCGACAAGTTGTATGGATTGAACACCATGTTGCTGTAAAGTATGCGCAGCCATCATGCCACTGATTCCGGCGCCAATGATCAATACATCGACTTCCCGACGGGTACAACTCACTTGTATTTCCTCCAAAACTTAAGAATTTTTCGCAACAACCATGGCAAATTCCAACCCGCTTTCTCTGCCTGCATCAATACATTGATGAATGCGCCGCCCACTCGCCGCTGATTTTTCAACTTTTCTTCATCGGCTTTTACTGTGAAACGATATCCGTCCGCCAACCCTTCAATTTTCACTTCGAAGCCGCCAATTTTTTTCTCTGTCGATCGTTGGGCCTTTTCATTATCGTGTTCTTGGTTTTCCATCATTCGTCCTCCCTCACTTTATTATTTCTCCGAAAATACTTCTTGTGACTCGAGACATCTGGCTTTCTAAAGAACTGATCTTCCAGATCAACGGAAACGCAAAAATCGTTGCTAACATGATGAGCGGCTCTCGCCATGCCGCATACATCCCCACAACACTTGCGATCATAAATACAAGTGTCCATATCCAGTAACGTTGTCTACGTTCCAAATGTTCTAAAACTACCCGCGCTGATTCCCGCTGATCTTGCTTTTTTTGTTGTTCAACGTACGTCTCCAAGGTCAGAGTGATCAAGTTTGGTAATTTGTAAATGTACTGTAGGCTTTCTGTAAGTGGTCTAAGTAATAATCGTAACGATGACGTACGCGAGTACATCTGGCTTCCTTCCGAAGTATCCTTCGATTGCAATAGATGCTGCACGTGTGGCCGCACAGCCTCAATCACATCGAGTTCGGGATCCAATACGGAAAGTATACCTGAAACAATGCTGATCGCTCTCCCTAGAAAAGCGTATTCCGCTGGCAACTGCAACGGTTGATCATGAACAAATTTACGGAATTCGGCAAAAAGTTCGTCCATGGTTTCTAAATTCATTGCATCCCATTGGCGGTTCAAATGCATTTCAATCGATGCCGCAAAAATACGCGACAATGAATCTTTCTGACGCAAGTCCTTTACAAACTTGAGCTTGTAGAGCGCTTCAATTGCCTGTGAGTAATTTTTGAGAACGACCGATTGGATCAACTCGATAAAGTGAGTGCTGGCATCCTTAGGAATGGAGCCCACCATACCAAAATCAATGAAAACCAATGTGCCGTCTTCTTTTAGTAATAGATTTCCAGGATGGGGATCTGCATGAAAAAAGCCGTACTTTGCAATTTGTTGAACGAAACTGCCTACCAACCTTGCTGCAATTTCATTTGAGTCCAAGCGGTTTTTTTTGATGAATTCTAAATCTGTCACCGTCACGCCATCCACCCACTCCGATACGAGCACACGTTTTGTTGTGAATTGTTGCACGTAATTCGGAACAGTGATCCTTCGTTCCTGCTTCATCTGTTCAGCAAATTGCATCGCATGTTTGAGCTCTAATCGAAAATCCAGTTCTTTCGTGATTGTCTCTTCGAACTCCTGGTTTAGCGCATCAAGATCTGTGTATTTCCCCCAACTTGTTAATCTTTTCATGAATGCAACGACGATGCGCAATGCGCGTATATCCGCTTGAATAACATGCTCAATCTGCGGTCGCTGAATCTTCACTGCTACTTTGCGCCCATCTTGAAGGCGACCTTGATATACATCCGCTATCGAAGCGGATGCAATCGGTTCGAATTCAAGTTCGGCAAGTGCCTGTAAGGGTTCGGTATTCCATTCATTCTTCAAGATTTCCATGGAACGTTCCCTGGGAGTAGCTGGAACTCGGTCTATGAGATCCTTCAATTCATCAAGGAAGCCATCGGGCAAAACATCGGCGCGTACACTCAGGAATTGCCCGAATTTAATGGTGACCCCTTGGAACTTTAGTGCAAAATGTTTATATTCCGTTGCTTGCTCCCGTAATAGTTTTTGCCATCGTTCATCAGCATTCTTGATGCGCCCACGTTTGACACGATATTGAAACCAAGCGATCTGCACAAAGAAGCGAGCCGCCAGCCACACGATACAGAATATACGGTAATATCGGTTTGTAATTCCCACAAAGTACCTCCTGCCCTACCGCGTACCAATTTATTATCTGCAATCGTTTAGTATTTTTATTATAATAAACTTGTATAAGGAATGTATAATGTAGAGGTGTGAATTTTTGAAGAACATGATACAATTTGCAGCGATGAATGAGCGAGGGAGACGGTAATATTGAAAAAAGTGACAATAATCATAATTATTTTCTTTTTTTTCTTTACAGGTTGCTCATCTCACAATGAAGTGGGTCCGATCGAGTTGACAGTATCTGCAGCATCAAGTTTGCAGATGGCTCTAAATGAAATAATAAAAATATATGAATCGAAGCATGAGAATGTCAAAATCGTGTTAAATATGGCTTCGTCGGGCTCATTGCAACAACAAATCGAACGTGGTGCACCCGTGGATTTGTACTTGTCTGCTTCAGGTAAACACATGCAGGCTTTGATCGACCAGCAGTTGGTGGATGCCCAACAACAGGTGTTGCTTAGCAATGAACTCGTTATAATCGTTCCTATTAATCGTCAGTTGAAGTTAAATAGTTTGAAAGATTTGCTTAATAACGATATAAAATTGATTGCGCTTGGAATTCCAGAAAGTGTGCCTGCTGGACAGTATGCGTGGGAGGCACTTGTGCATTCGGGTCTATGGGAGGATTTGAAATCTAAAGTGGTGCAAACGAAAGATTCACGTCAAGTTCTTCATTATGTAGAAACAGCGAACGCGGATGTTGGCTTTGCTTACAGAACTGATGCGAACACATCAGCCAAGGTTAACATTGCATTCACCCTGGATTCGTCCATGCATTCGCCCATACAATATGTGATGGGGATCGTGCGAACAACCAATCACCCAAAACAAGCAAAGCATCTTTATAATTATTTGCAGTCTGAGGATGCGATCAACTTTTTCAAGAAATATGGTTACTCTGTTCCGAGGTGAATTTCAATTGATGGATTGGATTACGTTCATGTTACCATTGCGGCTGTCCACTCAAGTAGCTTTTTTATCTAGCATACTAGTTCTGATCATAGGCACGGCAATAGCTTGGTGGATGACGCATCATGCGTTCAAAGGAAAGATTGTGGTTGAAACGATTTTCATGTTACCGCTGGTGTTACCGCCGACTGTCATTGGTTTTCTGTTACTCGTGATTTTCGGTCGCGAAAGTTGGCTAGGTATTTTGATGGCTTTCCTTTTTGACACGACAATTCTCTTCACATGGTTTGCCGCAGTGATTGCATCGTTCGTGGTGGCATTCCCTTTGGTTTATCAGACGATGAAGACGGGCTTTCATTATGTAGACCGTGAATTGGTGGATGCGGGACGGTCGATTGGCGCCAGTGGGTGGCAAGTGTTTCGCTATATTACGTTGCCATTGTGCAAAAGATCGCTCATAACCGCCTATATTCTCGGCTTTGCACGTAGCCTTGGAGAATTCGGTGCGACGTTGATGATCGCTGGGAATATTCCCGGACGCACACAGACTTTGCCTACAGCTATCTATGTCGCTGTGGACGTTGGAAATACGAGCATGGCTTGGTTATGGACTTTCACCATTATCGCAATTTCGTTCTTGTTGCTCCTTTTTACCCGCGCTAAACCGAATGAGTGATCAATCAACTTTTTAATAAAAAAAGCGGCGAGAAAGTCGCCGCTAATCAAACTGGTTTACTTTGTAAATTTATAAGTTACACCTGTTAATGTCTCAGAAACATCCCATAATTTTAATGCAATTCGGCTGTCCCAAAGTTGATCAAAGGAAGGATCCACGATCGGGTACCCTCTTCTTCCTCCGGGACCATGCGGCCCAATACTTTCCCCGCCAAACACACTCGGGTGTGTTGCGGCATAAAGCAACGGCAAAGCACCCATCTCTGCAGGTTGTGTGACCATTCCCATGAGCCATTTCATCCAATGTGGCAGTTCTTTACCTGAACCTCGTGACATTAAATTCGTATTGGCGATTCCTGGATGACACATCAGACTCATCGTTGTATGACTTGCGTCATTTAATTTTAATTGTAACTGTTTCGCAAACAAAAGATTTGCTAACTTACTTTGCGCATAAAATTGAAACGCACGATAACCTTGTGAACCGTCTAAGTTGCCAAACATGATTTTACCATTCCTGCTTGCAATGCTACTGACCGTCACGACTCGGGAGTTCGGCGTTGCTAGCAGGCTAGGTAACAACAATCCGGTAAGTGCAAAGTGCCCTAAGTGATTACAGCCGAACTGTAGTTCAAACCCGTCTTTCGTCTTCTGGTAAGGTGGAATCATGACGCCGGCGTTATTCAGAAGAATATTGATTTGGTTGAACCTTTCACGAAATTCGTTGCTGAAATTGTGCACACTTTCAAGATCTGAGAGATCTAGCTGCATCACATGCACTTTCGCTTGTGGATATTTTGTGATGATTTGGTTGGCGGCCACATGCCCTTTGGCCATGTTACGAACGGCCAATATCGTCTGTGCACCATTGGCAGCAAGCGTCATCGCTGTATGAAAACCAATACCATTGTTAGCACCCGTTATGATAATGGTATTCCCTCTTATATCTGCGATTTGACTTTGATCCCATCTCTCACTCATACGCCAAACCCGCCTTTGACTTTACTTATTGATTCCCGAGCAGAATTCTGGCATAAGGGGAATTGATCGGCAACATAATTACCGGCTCCCCCTTAAAGGTGGTTAGATAACTTTCAAGCGTCCGATATAGCTGATAGAACTCAGGATCTTTTCCATACGCTTGGTTGTAAATTCGAGCAGCCTCTTGTTCGCCTTCAGCGACAATTTTCTTAGCGCTGGATTCCGCCTGAGCAATCAATTCTTGCGCTTGACGGTCCGCATTGGATGTAATTTTGCGAGACTCTTCATCCCCTTCTGACAAATAGCCAGCAGCAATAGATTGTCTATCTGAAATCATACGATTATAAACACTTGCTTTGTTTTCTTCAGGTAAGTCTGTTCGCTTGATACGCACGTCAATAATGTCGATTCCATAACTTTGGCGTACCGCGGTCTCGGCAACTTCCTTCGTAATCTCGTCATTGAGGTCACCGCGGGCTGTATTTTCACTAATGATGTTACCATATTCAATCTCTGACAATTTTCTACGAACTGCGTTATAGACGGTATCACCAATACGCCCTTCTGCTGAGGAGATGGTGCGCAACGAACGCAAAAATTTCTGAGGATCATTAATACGCCAAACAGTGTAATTATCAACAATGATCGGTTTCTTATCCTTTGTGAGTATGGTCGTTGCATTGCTGTTATATATTTTTTGATATTTGGGCAATGCGGTTACATTCTCAATGAATGGAATTTTAAACTTTATGCCTGGTTCCTCATGGATACGAACAGCTTCGCCGAATTGCAGTACGACTTTATATTCATTCTCCGGCACAATAAATAATGAACCTGTGAGTATAATGACAAGCAACAAGAAGCTAATTGCGATAGTTAGTTTTGTTTTCATTGGGCTGTTCCTCCGTCAGTCGAGCTACTTGCGTTATTCGGAGTCGAATTCGTTGCTGGTTTTGAACTTGTACTGGAACTGCTCGACTTCATTAACTCGTTCAGCGGTAAATAATTTACAGTGCTCCCACTGCCATCAGTTACAACAATTTTCGCATTCGGCATAATGGTTTCAAGCGTTTCTAAAATAAGTCGGTTTTTAGTTACGTCGGGGTTTTTGGCGTATTCTGCAAAGACGGCATTGAATTTTGCTACGTCACCTTGTGCATTCAAAATCCTTGATTTTTTCACAGCTTCCGCATTTTCGAGAATTGCTTGTGATTCCCCTCTTGCTTTGGGTAGTCGGTCATTGACGTATTTCTGTGCTTGGTTGATTTTTGTATTTTTCTCCTCACGGGCGTTCGTTACATCTTTAAATGCTTGTTGGACTTGACCTTCAGGCGGTTCAATATCCTGAAATTTTAAATCAATAATTTGGATTCCTGAGTTGTAACGTTTCATCAATTCTTCTAATTTGATCTTGACTTCAGACTGAATAACTGTCTTACCTTCTGTGATCGCATAATCGAGTTTTGTCGAACCGATCACAGAACGAATCGCCGCGCTTGCGGCGTTACGCAGGAAGATTTCGGGATTATCAATGTTGTATAAATAATTTCGAATATCCAATATTTTCCACTCTACGACGGCATCGGCAGAAACGATGTTCTCATCACCGGTGATCATCAATGCTTCCTCTTCAACGGGTACGAAATTTCCATTCGTTTCACGATACCCAACTTGAATTTTTTGCTGAAGGTTGGCGGGGACAATGACTACACTTTGAATAGGATATGGCAATTTAAAGTGGAGTCCCGACTCCGACTGCGTATCCGTATATTGACCGAATGTTAATATTGCTGCTTGTTCTTGTTCCTGAACCGTATACACCATTGAAAATCCGGTAACTGCTACGAAAAGCACGATGATACCTATAACTACATTACGGAATACATTTTTTGGCAACTGCGGCATACCGTTTATTTGGCCGCCTTTACCACCATCAATAACCTCCATCTAAGCTTTCCCCTTTCGTGTTGTGTACCCTACTATCTACGAGTCTACCACACCATTCGTTTCAGGATCGAATATTTTTTGTATTTAAAACGACATAAAGATCAGGCGAATGCCTTCGAATGCTCCTAACCACAAGATCGATTGATGCAAAATGAGTTTGGAAATAAAATTTACCCGTTTTTTCTCAAACGCTCTTCGTGAAATAAAAACCGCCAACATAGACGATGTTGGCGATACAGAACAATAATTAGTTATTATTTTCTGTTTCTTTTCTTTCATTCTCCGGGTCCACTTTGCAATCCTCACAAATCCAATTGTTCCCTACGGGTCCTTTGCCCGTTCTTTTGCCGCATTGTTCGCAAGTGATCATCAGTTTCACCATCCTTGTTAGTTAATGTTTACATTAATTTAAATTTTTACGCTTTCGAGTACTATGATATTTATCACATATGATAGAAATCGTTTATAATGAAACGAGATAAATGCTAAGGAAGGATCCCAATGAAAACGTTAATCATCGCAGAAAAGCCGGATATGGGCAGACATATTTCCGCTGTCATAGAACCGAGGGCGATAAATAAACGCACTTACTTAGAGGGTGATCGACACATTGTTACTTGGGCGATCGGTCATTTGATCACATTGGCTGAACCTGAAACCTATAGTGACCGTTATAAACGTTGGAACCTTCATGATTTGCCTATTATTCCCGAGAAGTTCATCCTTACTCCATATGCCCGAACATTAACCCAATTAAATACGATAGCTGAGTTGGCCAAACGCGCTGATCAATTAGTGAACGCCTGTGATGCAGGACGTGAAGGCCAATATATTTTTTATTTAATCCAACAATATCTTGGTCTTGCTCAACCTGTTCGCCGACTATGGATTTCAGATCTGACGCCGGAGACAATTCGAGCCGGTTTTAACAATTTGAGAAATGCTGAAGATTATGAATACATTACAAAGGCAGCGAAAGCACGAAGCGAAGCGGATTGGATTATTGGTATGAATGCCTCCCGTGCCTTTACGACCAAACATCATGTGTTGCTTTCCGTGGGTCGAGTACAAACGCCTGTGTTGGCATTGATTTATGATCGGCAAAAGCAGATAGAATCTTTTGACTCTCTTTCATATTATGATGTTATTGGTAATTTTTCACAATCGGAAACTCGATACATGGGCATCTGGCAAGGAGAACGAATCACTCGTGCTAGCGATGCACAGACCATCGTCGATGAAACTTCCAGTCAAACAGGAGAGATTACGTCCATTGTGGTTAAAGAGAGTAAGGAATATCCGCATAAATTATTTGACCTCACGACCTTACAACGAGATGCGAATGCGAAATATGGATTCACGGCCAAAAAAACGCTAGATCTTGCGCAGAACTTATATGAAAAACATAAAGCCATTACATATCCTAGAACGAACTCAAATTATGTGACCGAGCACAATATACCCGATATGCATCGTGCGCTGACCGCATTAAAAAATAGCACTTATTTATTGCTTGTTCAAGAAGCTGTTCCTTCTTACGTACATCGCAATAATGTTATGATTTGCAACAATTCAAAGGTAGAAGATCATCATGCGATTTTGCCGACAACAAAATTGCCTGTGACAATGACGCCTGAAGAGAATAAAATTTATGACTTGATTATTCGTAGGTTTCTCTCTCACTTCTTCCCCCCTGCTTTGTATAAGATGCACACGATCATTACTGAAGTCAATGGGCATTCATTTAGATCACTCGTTAAGGAACAGCTGCAACTGGGATGGAAGAAGGTGTATAGCCATGAAACGAAAGAAAGTGCGGAAGATAATGATGTATTAGAAACGGCTCAGCCTTTCCATCTTGACGTTACCCAAAAGATAATCAATCTTTCGTCTGTGTTGAAAGAGAAACAAACCCAACCACCAAAAGCTTACACAGAAGGAACTTTGCTCAAGGCTATGGAAAGCGCTGGAAAAAAAGTAGAAGATGACGAACTTCGTGAAGTGATGAAGGACTCAGGTCTGGGTACTCCTGCAACACGCGCATCGACGATCGAACGTTTGAAGCAAGTAGAGTACATCCGTGTGCGAGGAAAACGAATCGAAATTACACAGAAAGGCCGAACTGCCATCGAAGTCATTCGACAAGCAGGAGTTGAATTGCTTACTTCTCCTAGCTTGACAGGACAATGGGAACGAAGACTTACTGAAATTTCGCGAGGAGCAGCTGAAGATGCAGTGTTTGTAGCGAGGGTAAAGCAATTTGCACAGCACATTGTGAATCAAGTGCGTCAACAAAAAACGGTAGCACGTTCGGCTTTTGAAAACCAAATGATCGAAAAATCACCTCATTCAGTAAAAAAACGTAAAAAATCTGTTAAAACTTAACCCTTACCATAGGCCATCAACCATTTCTTAAATTGCCCACGCCCTCTTGGCGTATGCACCATAGTATGAATTAACCTAACAGCAAGGAGGTTCGTCAATGGGAGCAGTAGGAGTGGGTTACCCCGGAGCTGGTTATGGAGGGAATTATGCAGCATCCGTGCTCGTGCTTTACATTCTGCTTGTGATTATATTGTATGGAGGATTCTTTATTTGAATGAATCTCCATGAACAAATTTAGATACAAAGGGGGTGAATCGTATGGGTGCAGTGCCTACTCCTTATGGCGGTTATCCTGGATATGGTGGTTACAATAATGCAGCATTCGTTCTGGTATTATTCATTTTGTTAGTAATTATTGTGTATGGCGGGTTTTTCATATAATAAAGCAACCAACCCTTAGGGTTGGTTACTACATAGATGGAATTTCATTTATAATCGGAGGAATGAAAATATGAGGAGTTTTAATTTTTACCGACCGTTAATGATCATCTTGGTCGCGTTACTTGCAAGCAACATCACAGAATTTATTTGTTTGTCGCTAGGTATGGATCCTAAATCTGCGGATACTGTTGGATTCATTGCCATGATGATCGCTGCAATACTTACATATGTGCGTCTAATGAAACGAAAACGATCATGAAGATCCTTGCCAGTCTATATTGATTTTGCGCAAGACTTGTAAAAATTGCTGTGGTGGTTTAACTGCAAATATGCGCCCGTCAGGAAGCACAATTTTCCATGCGTGCAACAGTTGGTGATTAATCTGTTCGAATCTCGTTCCGCCGTATTTGATATCTCCTAAGAGGGGGTGGCCAATACTTTGGAAGTGCGAACGAATTTGATGTGTTCGACCGCTAATCAATTCGATATTAACAAGCGTGTAACCATTGTTGTTGTGTAATGCATGAAAGCGCGTAATCGCCTCTTTGGATTGGTCTGAAGCTTCATCTACGCGAGTTTTATTGTTCCGGGCCTCCCGTACGAGTGAACCTGTTATTTCTCCATGCCCTCGCAAGTTACCTTGCACTATCGTGACATAATGTTTCTCAACTGATCGCTGTTGGATCCATTGATTCAGCTGATGCAACATTCGAGCTGTCTTTCCAATCAACACCAAACCGCTTGTGTTGCGGTCTAATCGATTTGCTGATGCAGGCAAGAACAATGTGCTATCCAATTCCCCCTTGCGATACAAGTACGCATGTACTTGTGTAATCAGGGTTTGTTTGGATTCGGCAATGTCTGGATGTGTCAGCAATCCTACGGGTTTGTTCACAACCAACAACTCGTGGTTTTCAAAAACAACATCAATCTGTGAGTGAATGCCTATAAATTTTTGTTTTTTCTCTTGCCCAACCGTTTCTTTGAATGCTGATTCATCCATGCGAATGGTTAGTTGATCGCCGGAAGCAAGTTCGTAGTTTTGATTTTTTCGCTTGCCATTCACGCGAATGTGTCCGTCATCGATCATTCTATAGATCTGACCTAAAGGAGCATTCGGCATCAAATTTCGCACGTATCGGTGCAATCTTTTGCCACTCTCTGAAGGTGTAACTTGCCGTGTAATCATGGTTGGAACACTCCCAAGAAGAATTCCATTCTATTTTAACATGATTTCACGGCAAAGTTGAAATTCAATAAAATCAACCTTCGAGCCAAGCGATTTGTTCTGGTGTAAATTTCATCTGCGTTGCGCTAAAACACGAACGCATCTCTGACAAGTTGGCCGGTCCAATCAATGCTCCTGTTGGATAAGATTGGTTCAAGACGTAAGCCAAGGCAATCTCAATTGTGGACATCCCATTTTCCTTACCCATTGCTTCTGCCCGATCATATCTCGCCCAATTCTCATCATTGTAAAAAACCCTTACAAGATCCTTGTTTTCAAAGTTATCTCGGGAAAAACGACCGGTGAAGAAACCTCGGGCCTGTGACGACCAAGACAGAACGGGCAACTGGCTTTTTGTGTGCCATGCTGCTGTCTCATCGTCAACGGAAATACAACCTTGCCAGAAAGCTTCTTTGGCTTTTGCCAAACTTAAATTTGGGCTACTAAAAGTGAAGCCTACAAGGCCGTGCGCCGAAGCATAATCATTGGCTTCCTGAAGTCGTTGCCAAGACCAATTTGATCCGCCGAAAGCAAGGATTCTGCCTGCTTCCAGATGTTCATTGAGCGCTTCGATAATTGGACCTACAGGAACATCTGGATTATCACGGTGTAAAGCGTACATATCTACTTGATCAAGCTGCAATTGTTCTAGGCTGAACATCATGTCGTCATAGATGGCTTCAGGCGTGACTCGAGGACCTTTTGAATCGTGATGGGCGCCTTTGGTCCAGATGTTCAATTGATCGCGATCTTTACGACCTTGCAGCCACATTCCGATGGCTTTCTCGCTCTGCCCCCCACCGTATACCCTTGCCGTATCGATTGTATTTCCGCCTAATGCAACAAATTCATCGATCAAAGGAACGATTTGCTCTAATATTTCAGGTTTGTAGTAGTCTGTTCCCAATATCAGTTGTGACACCGGGTTTCTCAATCCAGGAATTATGAATGATCTCAATGGTCTTCCTCCTTAGATGGTTACACGAATACGTTCATTCGCAGATAATAAGCATGCGTCGATTACACGCATATTGGCTATTGCATCACTTGGTGTATAACGTTGTTTTTTGTTTCCCCAAACAACATGCGCAAAATCGTCTGCTTGCAGCGCGTATGTATTTAAATTCGGCATTTCTTCCTCACGGCGAATTTGTCCTCTATTGTTACTAACAAAGAAATTTGGATTTCCGATGAACGCAGAAGGAACTTCGATACGACCGCTCTCCCCCAATATTTCTAGCGTATTTCTGAAGTCTGCCCACATCGCGCAATCGAAAGTTAATGCTACGTGGTTTGGGAATTCAATAAGGCCTGAAGCCATCATATCCACATTCCCGTGTTCAGGAGAGAAGAGGGCTTGACAAGTGGCAGCTTCTGGTTCGGTCCCAAGGATCAACCTTGCAGCACTGATGGGATAGCATCCAACATCATAAATTGAACCACCACCCCACTCTTTGGTGTAGCGTATGTTGCCGTGGTTTTTGGCATTATTAAATGTAAATGTGCCGTGAATGCCGCGAATTTGACCAATTTCTCCCGATGCAATAATTTCCAAGATTCGATCGTAACGAGGATGATATCGGTACATGAATGCTTCCGCTAATACGACGCCGGCTGCTTTACAGGCTTCTGCCATCTTCATTGTTTCATTTGCAGTTAATGCGATGGGTTTCTCGCATAACACATGCTTTCCGACTGCTGCCGCTTTGATCGTCCATTCTATGTGGAGATGATTTGGCAATGGGATATAAACTGCATCAATCTCGGGGTCAGCTAATAAATCTTCATATGAGCCGTATGCCTTCGGAATATTTAATTTCGCGGCGGCCTCCTGTGCCTTAGTTAAGTCACGGCTAGCAATAGCCAGAACATCCCCTGTTTCTGATGCTTGTATACCTGGAATTACGGATCGCATTGCGATGCCTGCACAACCGATAATACCCCATCTTAATTTTTTGTCAGTCAACTTCTAACACTCTCCTTAATTTTATTGATGTTATTATATTCGTATTATAAATCATGAAATATCTTAATAAAATATAAAGATTTTTTATAAAAATATCACGATTTTAATCTTGATCGAAAAATACAAGATTCGGTGTATAATAGTTATATTATACATACAAAGTGGGGTTTGAAGCATGAGCCGTGTTGTGTCTGTTCGTTCTTCCCGGATTCGGAACTTCCTCGCATTCCAGAGAACACCTCTCCAGTTTATGGTGGAGATGCTCCATGAAGGTGATGTTGTTTCCTTGCGCACAAGTTCCACAAAACCTTCGTATGTAGTGAATTCACCAGAATTTATTCAAGAAATTCTGGTGACGAAAGATCAAGTATTCCGCAAAGGCCGATCTTCAGATATTTTACGGAGAACGATCGGTGATGGTTTGCTTACTTCAGAAGGTGAACAGCATCGAAAACAGAGGAAATACATGCAGCCTTCCTTTTATAAAGAGCGAATTCAAGCTTATGCCGAGATCGTTCGTGAAGAAACACAACGACTCGGATCCCGACTTTCATCGGGTCAGATGTTAAATATGCATGAAGAAATGATGCAACTCACCCTCAATATTATTACTCGTTCGATGTTTGCCACCGATGTGGCGGACAATAAAGTGGAGTTAGCTGCTGCAGTGAATGTTACGATTGAACAAACAGCCCGAACGCTCTTTTCTCCCATTGTGTTACCTATGTCAATACCGACACCTCGCCATGTGAAACACAAGCGTGCTATTCGGACGCTGGAGGAGATGGTCATAACAACAATTAGGGATGCTAAGCAGCGACCTGAAGCTTATTCAATGACGTTATTAGGCCTATTGCTTGATACCCAGGACGAACAAGGCAATTCCCTATCGGAATCGGAAATTCGTGACCAAATGATGACCATGTTGCTGGCGGGTCATGAAACCACAGCGAATTTACTCACATGGGTATGGGTATTGTTGGATAAACACCCCGGAATTTATTTGAGATTTCAAGAAGAAATTGATACTATTCACAAAGCAGAATTATCGGCTTATGAATTTTACCGTACCATGGAATTTACACAACGGATCATTCAAGAAACATTGCGACTTTATCCTCCAGCTTGGATGATTTTGCGTGAAGCTCAAGAGGAAGTTGAGTTGTTAGGTGAGACGTTCCCCATGGGCAGTACATTCTTGATTAGTCCATATGCGATTCATCGTAATGGAAACGTCTTTGAAAATCCTGAAGAATTCCGACCAGAACGCTTCTTGGATGGAGGACCCTCTCGGTGGCCTAAGTTTGCTTACTTCCCATTCGGTGGTGGGTCTCGAAGCTGCATAGGCTCACAGTTTGCAATGATGGAAGCTTTGCTCATCATGAGTGAATTGGCTCGTCAGTTCTCTTTTCACCGTGTAACCGAACAACCTATCCAGCCAGAGCCGCTGGTTTCGTTGCGTGTGAAAAATGGTGTAATCATGTCAGTGAAAGCCAGACATTCTTTATGATGTCTGAGACATTATTGATTGGAGGTACAACATGAACGTTCATGAAGCCATAACTCGACATTCACAAAATCAACATAGGCATCTTGAGATATTCGCTCAATTGGAAGCGATAAGAGAACAAGCGATTGAAACCGCGATTGAAAAATGTAGATCAGGTACACCTTACGATGTTAACCAAATCAACCAAGTTACACGTCAAATCAATGAACATGCAAAACATGGCATCTCACCATCTCGCAAATATGTGTCTGCTGCTATGGTAGAACAATACGTTGCCAAAAATCGAGGAAAAGAATGATGCAACCTCTCCATCGTTACATAATTTCGTTGCTTTCCATCGTAATATTAGGAATGCTCATTGCGCTTTTCATGAATCCAGAAGTGCTTCGAAACTCACCCTTGATGGAGCAACCGAATGTACAAACGTTCAAAACAATGTTTATCGGAATCACTCTTGAAGCGTTCCCATTTATTGTACTTGGTGTAATTATTTCTGCAATTTTACAAGTTTTTATACCTGATTCATTCGTGCAACGAATAATCCCCAAGCATCCTGTATTCGGTGTGATGGTTGCAAGTTTGCTTGGCATAGTGTTTCCGATATGCGAATGCGGTATGGTTCCGGTAGCGAGGCGCCTCGTATCCAAAGGGTTTCCCCTTTATGCTGCTGTTGTTTTTCTACTTGCTGGACCGATTATTAACCCGGTTGTTTATTCTGCGACCTATTTGGCTTTTCGTTCTAACCCTGCAATTGCTTATTCACGGATGGCGCTTGCTTTTGCTGTAGCAAGCCTTGTTGGTCTAATCATTTACAAATTTTTGCGCACAAATCCTTTAAAACAACTGCATACGACCGAACAACACCATCATCATTCAGTTGAACAGAAAACTACAATAGGAAAATTGGTTCAAACATTCGACCATGCCGCAAGTGAATTATTTGAAATGGGCAAATATTTGATTTTTGGGGCATTCATAACAGCGGTCGTTCAAACATTTGTGCCAAGACGGATATTGATCGATGTGGCATCAAGTGATTGGGGATCCAATATATTTATGATGGGTTTTGCATATATTCTCTCCATCTGTTCTACCGCAGATGCTTTTGTAGCTTCCTCTTTCGCGACCACATTTGCATCGAGTTCATTGTTAGCTTTCCTAGTATTTGGTCCCATGTTAGATTTGAAAAGCACATTGATGCTATTGTCCGTATGCAGGGCGAAATTTATTGTTATATTGACATTACTTGTGGCATTCTTGGTTGGAATCGGATCTTCCATCATCGGATTTATAATTGATTAGGGGGGGTACAATGAAACCTGAATTTAGAATGGGCATTCATTATCTGTTGCGAGGATTATTTTTTGGAGCATTCTCACTTTATACTTTACATCTTGTGAGAACAGATGCCATCTCCCTTTACATAGCTCCGAAGATGGAAATTATTGTGAAGCTTGCCGCTATTGTGTTTGCTGTTGTTGCTGTTTATTTAATGTATGGATCGTTACGTTATTTTCAAGGCGATTCCATTTATTGCGATTGTGATCATCACCATCAGAAGCCACTGTGGCGACATACTATTGCGTATGCATTATTTTTAACTCCTTTGTTTTTTGGCTATTTTGTCCCGGATACTGTAATGGGCAGCCACTTGATAGATAAGAAAGGAATCTCGCTCTATAGCAGTGAAGCCATTGCGGAGCAGCAACCTTCGGAGGGAGGGTTATTTTTTGCTCAAGATCCATATGTAAAACAATATTCACAATTAGCACAAGCGTTGTTTCTTCAGAATCCAATCCTTGTTGAGGAGGATAAGTTTCTGGAGATTAGCACAGCCATTGATTTGTTCAAGAAACCGTTTCAAGGAAAAACGATTCAAATAGAAGGCTTTGTTTATGTACAGGAAGGAATGAATAATTCACAATTTGTGGTTGCCCGCTTGGCGATGGAATGTTGTTCTGCGGATGCAACACCGTACGGATTTTTAGTTGAATGGCCTGAGGCCAGAGAATACTATACGGATTCTTGGGTTCGGGTTATCGGCAACATTGGTTCAACAATGTATGAAGGAACGGATGTCATTACGATTCAAGCCACTGCTGTTGAACGTATAGAGATGCCTGAAACACCGTATGTTTACCCCAACTATGACATCCTCGACAATCAGTTTGAAGGCGATGCATCGTAACGATCTGTTTCTAGGGCATATTCCAAGTCTTCGACATCAAACACTTGAATGGGTATTTCGAAAGAAATTATTCGTTCGACGAATTCAGGTTGATCCGTAAGAATAGGTAACTGTTCACGCACGGCCGTAAGTAACATTTCCGTCTCAATGGGGTCGAAACTCTCGCCATATTGTTCATTGTCAGATACATTCACAACAACGAACGAAACATCGTTGTTAACTACGAGCGGCGCACTCATTCTCCAAGGTAATGCGAATATTTTCTCAATCTTCTTTCTGTTCAATTCATTATCAAAAAATGCAATCATCTCAAGAATTTTCTTTCGCACATGTGCATCATCCGCCGGATCCGGCATAATTGTCGAAACATGGTCACGCAGTTCATAAAGCTCCATGATGGATGAATAAGGCACTACATATTCAACAGGACGAATTGGAAACATAATTTCTCCATATATAGCTGCCATGACGGCTTCCATCACCAATCGTTGTTTCATGGATCCGTATCCCTCCAACATTTCATTCAACCCACTTATTCTCCCGTTCCGATAAGCGAGGTTACTACTTTCTGCACACGAATGTACTCATTCAATTCTAATGTTGGTTTGAAATAACCGAACAAATATGCAGCCTCTTTAAAAGATAAACTGGGATAACAGACAACTTCTTGGTTTGTGAAAGGATTATCCATGATGATCTGCCATTCTCCTGCGCGATCATGATCATTGACTGATGCATAAACATGTCGTTTCCATCGCAATTTCGTTTGTATCTCATGCCAAAAATTTTGCCATGTGGGGCTAAAATGAACCGGCTCTGGGAATAACTCAATGGCTCTGAGAATTCTTTCTTCGAGTTGGTCAAAATGTTCTTCATCCGCAAACTTCACAGCATTCTCGAATTGATCCACAAGAATACGAAAACCTGAATATCCTGCTTTATCAATCGTTTGCTTCAGATGTGGGTGCAACTCAACATGAGCTAATTGGTCATAGAATTGTGTATTTATCATCTTCATACCTCATTGCAACGTTAGAATAGGAAGGAAACGAAAAGTTCCGCCATTAGTCAGCGGAACTGAATTCAATGCGCAGTGTTCCGTCTTCGTTTAAGAACAAACTACGGTTTTGATTATTATTTAATTTTACGTTTAGAATTTTTAGCTTTGCTTCGGTAATATGGACAGGATGCCATTGGGACCGACCTGCTGCAACTTGTAGCGCTTCATCTTCACTCGTCCACCATTCAGCTCCATAGTAATCAAGATCGTAGATATTGCGAAGAGTTGCAGCAGCAATGAGTCCTGTAGTTTCATGTTTAAGAATGTAAGGCATAGGCGTTACGCAATTTACAAATATTCATTCTCGTGTTTAGCCTTCAAGCGACTCCAACGACGGTCCACTTCGTCTTCGAAAGATTTGTAAGCCGCCTCGTATTCAGGTTTGGTCATATGCTTCGTTTTACCCATTTGTTTCAACCAATCACTGAGCGGAACCCGTTTGTTTTTCTCTTCCGGGTTGTATGTGATCGAAGTCACTCCTTGTTCAACCTCATAAAGAGGGAAAAAACAAGAGTTAACTGCATTCTCAATGATGGTAGCCCCATCCTTTTCTTCGGAAAGCCAATTCAGCGGACATGTTATAAGAATTTTTCCGTAAACCATGCCTTCGTTCTGTGCATAATACTGAGCCTTTGCTGCCTTGCGCAACAAATCTTGAGGATGTGCTTCTGAACCTGTAAATACGTAAGGAATGTTGGTTGCTGCCATAATTTGTGCTGTGTCTTTATGGTGGAACAACTTACCCCCTTGGTGCTTTCCTACATTTGATGTAGAAGTTCGGTGACCCAATGGTGTGGAATAAGAGAGCTGAGCACCAGTGTTCATGTATCCTTCATTATCGTACTCTATAATGATCATCTTGTGATTACGTAAAGCTGTTCCAATCGCAGGTCCCATACCGATATCCATTCCACCGTCACCTGTTACCATAACGAAAGTGAAGTCATCTTTGAGTCCCAAATCATTAAGTTCACCGCGACGTTTACGTTCCCAGAACATCTCTACAACGCCTGACATCGTTGCTGCACCGTTGTTGAAGAGGTTGTGAATGTAAGTTGCTTTGTGAGATGAGTATGGATATCCTGTGGTCACAACCATTGCACAACCAGTGTGATACAAAGCTACAATATCGCCTTCGATTCCTTTGAAGAACAACTCAAGTCCTGAGAAGATCCCGCATCCTGGGCAAGCTCCATGACCAGGAGCCATGCGCTTGGGTTTTTTTGTTAATTGACGGAGCGGTGGTACTTTCACTTTCAACTTACCTGTTTCTTCATCTTTATCAACTGTAATTAACCCAGTTTTCAAGTCTTCATAAGCCATCGGTTCAAGGATCCGCTTCGGAGCTTTGTTAGGATCGCCTGGTGTGTGACCATAATAATCAAAAGGTTTCTCTACGTAACCTTTTGCAATAGTTTCAATACCGAGTTCAAAGAATGCCAACGCATCTTCAAGGAAGTAATCTTTACCTCCAAGTCCATAAACACGTGAAATCACATGAATGTTCTTTACATTGTGCGTAAACAATGCAGATTTGACTTCGTTCACCATATTTCCACCGTGTCCACCATAAGAATCAGCACGATCCCCAACAACTACAGCTTTCACATGTTTTAACGCATCAGCGATTTCTTTGGCTGGGAATGGACGAATCATATTAGGGGCAATTGCGCCCGCTTTAATTCCTTTGGCACGCATTTGATCGACTGCCACTTTCGTGATTTCTGAAGCTGAGTTCAACATAAACAATACGACTTCAGCATCTTCCATCTGATACAGATCAAGAATTGGATAATCTCGACCCGTTAATACAGCGTATTCTTTGCGAATTTGATCAAAAACTTCTCCTGCTTTATACATTGCAACAGATTGTTGGTAGCAGTTATTGATATAATCTGGTTCATTCATGTAAGGACCTACTGTGATGGGGTTGTTACGGTCCAATACGTGAGGAAAGTTTTTTGGAATTTCTCCAATAAATGCATGAACATCTTCTTTCATAGCGAATGTTTGCACGCGGCGCTTTTGGTGAGACGTAAAATAACCATCTGAGGCAACCAGTACGGGTAAGCGAACGTCAGAATGCTCAGCGAGTTTGATAGCCATAATATTCATATCATATACAGCTTGTGGGTCACGACACATCAGTATGGGCCAACCCGTGTTTAGAGCGTAATAAAGATCTGAATGATCGCCATGTATATCAAGTGGTCCGGATACAGAACGACATACCAGATTCATCACCATCGGAAAACGCGTGCCTGACTGCACCGGCATCTGTTCGATCATGTACAGGTATCCATTTGCACTTGTTGCATTAAATACACGACCGCCGCCAGTTGATGCTCCGTAACAAATGCCCGCTGATCCATGTTCACCATCAGCAGGTATTAATTTCACATCATGTTGCCCGTTTGCCTTCATCAAATCTAGAAACTGAGCTACTTCAGTAGAAGGTGAAATCGGGAAATACCCCATAATATGATAGTTGATCTGGTGTGCTGCATAAGCTGCCATTTCATTACCAGATTCGTAAACAATACGTTGTTCTACTGTTCCATGATTAACTTCTTTCTTATAATCGATCGCCACTATGACTCACATCTCCCTTCGTCTTCTTTCAGTTATGCATGAGCGAGTTTAAAACGATGCGGTATGCGATGCTCTTCCCCGTAGCCATCCGTCTCACGAGCGGAACTCAATGCTTCTGTTGGGCATGCTGTCACACATTTAAGACAGCCTTTGCAATATTGATAGTCAATGCCTTGCAGAAACATCTGAGGACGGCCTTTTTTATCAGGTTGCTCATCCCATACAAAACAGAAATCAGGACAAACGTTATCGCAAGCGGCGCAGTGAATACACTTATCGTCATCAAAATGAGGCATCATTCCGCTTCGAGATATGCT
Source organism: Paenibacillus sp. (assembly GCA_044353165.1). Classification (GTDB taxonomy): domain Bacteria; phylum Bacillota; class Bacilli; order Paenibacillales; family YIM-B00363; genus JBILCM01. The sequence goes on along the minus strand of JBILCM010000015.1, from coordinate 1,344 downwards.
CAGATCTTTGAGTATGCTATTACCTGGATTTGTAATCATTCCTCCGATGGGTTGTGTCGCATAACCAAGAACAGGAATATCCCAACGCTTGTGCTCAGGCATCTTCACGCCTTCCGGAAGTGCAAAAGTTTGGAAATTAACTTCATCATAACCACGTTGAAATGTCCGCAAAGCAGGTTCGACACTTTGTGGATATTTTTTCTCGAGTGATTTACGAATGACACCACGCATGTGATCGGCATCTAGGAAATCACACAGTCTAAACATTGCGCCGAGCATTGCCATATTGACACGATTTTTTTCATCTAATGAAATCCCAGTTGCATCAACAACTGCTATTGTGCCTCCGACTAAATTCATCTTTTCCTTCAACTGCTCTGGTGAGCGAGTCGAGTTGACCAAAACAATACTATCTGCGTAAATTCCACTTACAACGTTGACTGTTTTGGATAAATTCTCATGAAAAATACCGACGATATGAGGACGTTCTACTGGTGTCGTGTCGCGAATGTCTGCATTCGTGTCACAGAAGCGAATGTGTGCTTTAACTGGAGACCCTTTCTTCTCAGAACCGTATGAAGAAAAACTTACTCCATTATAGCCGCTTCCAACGACACCGGATTCTGCTATCATCTTGCCAGCTAAATTAGCGCCTAAACCGCCAATGGATTCTAGCCTAATCTCGAAGAAGCCGAGTTCGTTTGTTTTTGGCAATTGTGCCATGCAGCTCTCCCCTTTCCTATCATTCAATACATTATTTTATTGAAACAGATGCTTAAACTTGAGTATAACAGGAAATGCTTAAGATGAGTATACTTGATTTTCGAAAATATGCAAACAAACTAGTATCGGGTTTTTTTGCGGAATAGCTTGATACAAACAGGTTGTTTCTATTGTATAACACAGCATCGTAGGAACCCTATAATTATACCGATTGTAAATCCGCAAAGTGCGCCGTTGACTCGGATCCATTGCAAGTCCTGACCAATTTGATTCTCCATTAACTTGACTAACGATCTATCGTTAAGTTTATCTATATTTTCTTTTACCAGCTCCCCTATTCGGCCATGATTTTTTTCAATTAAATAGGCTGCTTGTTCTTGGATCCAACGATTGATGTTATTCATATTTTCTGTAGAATTGATGAACTGTCGAAGTATACTTTGGATCATCGGAATGAATGTTTCACGCATGGCATCTGCGTATTTTATTCCTTGGTCCGGACTCTTAGGTCCAAAAAGCGAGCTAAAAAGTTCTGTCAGAAATCGATTTAGTGTAGACTGTTCGGCCGCATTCGCCACTAATTTTTCAATCTCAGTTCGCATCGCGCGCAATGCTTGCATT
>JBILCM010000054.1:0-15680 GCA_044353165.1 Paenibacillus sp. | reverse complement strand
GTGAATCCAGGCGCCCGATGATGGAATTCATCGATCAATTCTCCCATTCTCCGAACGGTCTCCCCCGACACATATTGAACAGGGTTCTCACTTAACCGAGGGAAACCTTCGATGATCGGTTCTCGGCAAACGCGCTCAGGTGTGTAACAATGATCCTTCACGATGACGTCAATATCTTGAATGATGTCCAATTCGTCATAGAAGTCAAAATGAATCCCCATGAACACAGCTACCGGATCAGACAAAATTTCCCATCGATGCGGCACACCGGCTTGAATAAACAATAACTGGCCTGCGTGCAATTCATACGTGTGGTGATCTAGATGAGCCGCCACGTGACCTTCCTTAATATACAACAATTCAAAATCGTAAATTCTGCGAATCGGATACACCACTGATTTATGTGTGGCGTAAAGCTGTGCCCAGTGAATGCTCGGTTGAAAATCGGAAAAGTCCAAATTTCATCCTCCTTTGGCTAAATACGATGTTAGAACATTGTTATATATTATATAAATAATAATTAAAAATCAAAATAAACTCACGCCAAGGAGAGATGAAGTTGAACGCTAAAGTACAAGAAGATCCATCACTAGAACAAGAGTATGCATTGGATACCAACCAGATTTCCGCATTTCAGCGCGACGGTCACATTCTGCTGCGAGGGGTTGCTGAACAAGCGACTATTGATCGTTACCGACCTGCAATTGTGGAAGAGGTCAATCGACTCAATCATCAGACGTTGCCGCTCTCAGAGCGCGGTACGTATGGTAAAGCATTCATTCAGATCTCGAACATTTGGGAACATAATGAGATTGTGCGTCGATTCGTCTTTGCGCGTCGTTTTGCCAAAATTGCCGCAGAGCTGATGGGTGTGCAGGGTGTCCGAATGTATCACGATCAGGCGTTGTTCAAGGAGCCGGGCGGCGGATATACACCTTGGCACCAAGACCAAATCTACTGGCCGGTGGATACGGAGAATACGATTACCTTATGGATGCCGTTAGTCGATGTTCCGTTGGAAGTGGGTTCGATGACGTTCGCGAGCGGTTCCCATAAGCATGGTTACGTTAGCAAGCTGGTCATTTCGGATCAATCCCACAAAACATTGCATGATTACATCGAGAAGGAGAATTTGCCGCAAGTTAACCACGGGGCCATGCGTGCTGGAGATGCCACATTCCATTACGGGTGGACGTTGCACAGTGCGCCGGGGAATCCAACGTCGATGATGCGTGAGGTCATGACGGTGATCTATGTAGCGGATGGGGTTCGCGTCATGCAACCGGATACGAATGCGCGACAGAACGATTTGCAGCGATGGATGCCCGGCTTGCAACCTGGCGATCTGATCGACAGTCCGCTCAATCCATTGATGTATCGCGCTTAAACAAACATTGTAACGGATGATTCTCTTTGAATTAAAGGATCATCCGTTCCTGTTTTTATACATATAAGCATTCTTAAGTTTTGAGGGGAGAGACATCTTATCCTCTTTTTGTTTTTTGATAAACGCATCACACATTCGTATGAGCTGTTGAGATCGACCGAACCTGGGTGCGGGGGGGTGACCTCGTTGTATGACCGCGCTCGATCGCGTCTTAGCGACACCGGCGAAGCGTATGTTCAAAAAATGAACATGCGTGCGAGGCGGGTGGTGAGAAAGCTGCGAGTGGTTTGGGCGAATCGTCAGTTTTTGAACATTCGGGGAGTCGTGAGATGTCATGATCGCGTGGGGTCGAGGGCATATGATCAAAAAATGAACATGTGCGTAAGGTAGTCGGTGCGTATGATCAAAAAATGAACATGTGCGCGAGGTGGTCGGTGCGTATGTTCAAAAAATGAACATTCATAGGGTCGAAGTCGCGGAAAACGCGAATTGCTAAGGATAAATGCTCAAAAAATGAACATGTGCGTAAGGTAGTCGGTGCGTATGTTCAAAAAATGAACATGCGCGCGAGGTGGTCGGTGCGTATGTTCAAAAAATGAACATTCCGATAGGGCAACCGCCCCTGAACCGATTGCAACGCCACGTGGTAATCGATCAGCAGGCCTACCATTCTAAAGAGGAAGGGCGATTTGATTTATTTATTCGCTGAACGTGCCTGGGAGCGCAGGAGAGGTCAGGACGCTGACGGCAAGGGCGATAACGATGACACTGATGACGATCCCATTGCCAATCAGTCCGAGCCGGGCAAGCTGGATGCTCCGATCACGCTGGAACATTCCCATAAGACCTAATACAGAACCCATCAACGCAGTAACAAAGAACAACGCCACGAAGCCCGCCGCGACAAGCTGCGGGTTCAACGTTTCTGTGGTCAAATCGCTTCCTGTAATCGATCCCAACACATAAGAGCCGGTCATCCCTAACAAGGATAAGAGCGCAAGGACAAAAGAAATGACTCCGATGGCGGAGTTTTTGGGTTTGTGCTGCAATGGACTTCCTCCTTGCGAATTCGTTATCATAGAATAAGAAATATTGTATACGATTCGATAGCAAGAAAGGAAGGCGAGATTCCGATGAACCGAAATTGGTTTGCGATAGGTTCGATTAGCGCGATGCTTAGTGTTGCACTTGGCGCATTCGGAGCCCACAGTTTGAACTTGGTTGGGCGGTATGCTGAGATCTATGAGACAGGCGCAACATATCACATGACACATTCCTTAGCGTTGCTCATTGTCGCTATAGCATGGGAAAAATTAGGGGCGGGGACGATCGTTCAGTGGGCTGCCAGATTGCTATGTATCGGCATCGTTATTTTTTCGGGAAGCTTATACGTCTTGAGCATCACAGAAATCGGATGGCTCGGAGCAGTCACGCCGATCGGTGGTATTGGGTTTTTGGCTGGTTGGGCGATGCTTGCGCTAGCTGCGCTGCGAAAGAAATAACGGCATTTTTTTTAAAAATGACATGACAAGACTGAAGTATACGTGGTGTAAGGGGGCGGGTTTGTGCAAGATGTCGTCATTGTGGGTGCGGGTTTTGGGGGGCTGGCTGCTGCTGCCGTGCTGAGTAAAGCAGGTTATGATGTCGCTGTGTTGGAGGGTTCCGGTGAGTTGGGTGGTTGCGCGGGCAAATTTGAACGCAACGGATATCGGATGGCTGCTGGGGCGACGGTGGGCATGGGATTGGAACAAGGCGGAGTTTTTGATGAACTGTACCGTACGTTAGGCAGGCCACTCCCGAAGTTCCAACCGCTCGACATCATCATGGATGTTCATTTGCCCGATCGGGACGTAACTTACTTTCGTGACCCGAAGCGATGGTTTGCTGAAGCTACTCGCGCGTTTGATGCGGGGCGGGGCGTTGCTGACTTTTATCATGAAGTATTCCGTGTGGCGGAGGCCATGCAAGGTTTGATTCATGCGCGGCCCCTCTTTCCGCCATCGAATATAAAAGACGTTGGCGCATTGTTGCCTGCCATCCATCGTCAGCTGTTGAGCCAATGGCCGCTTGCAGGCCAGACGGTAGCCGACCGCCTGCGCAAATATGGTATCGATCGTGATCGTGCTTTCCTAGCGTTCTTGAACGGCCAACTGATCGACAGTGTGCAGACGACGGCCGAGCATTGTTCCGCTTTGCTAGGCGCTGTCGCCTTGGATGTGTTTCACCGCGGTGCGTTCTATGTATACGGGGGATTAGCTGCGATAGCTGAAGATTTGGCCGATGCCGTCCGCGCATGCGGTGGAGAAGTGTTGCTTCGTCAATCGGTCGTGTCCATTGCATCATCATCCTCAGGAGGGAATGATGGTTACCGCATCACAACAAGAAGGGGAACCACTTACGAAGCGAAACATGTCATATTTAATGGCTCCCTCCATAGCCTTGGACCTATCGTCTCACAGCCTCTGATCCAGCGATTGCCACGCCGTGTGCGTAACGAAGCAGAGCGTCCTTCGTGGGGCGCCTTCACGATGTATTTGGGTTGTGATGCGGCAGGGTTCGGGAAATCGATTGATGCAACGCCATTCCGGCAATGGATCACATCTTATGACGAACCATTCACGGAAGGCAATCAGTTTTTGTGCTCGGCATCGTTGTCCGATGACGCGCTTCGCGCACCGGTTGGCAAGCATGCCGTGACGATCTCTACCCATACGGATGTAAACCGTTGGCAACACTTGGATCGACCTGCCTACCAAGCGGAGAAACAGCGTTATGCACAGCGCATTCTCGCGGCGATCGCTACGCGATTTCCTGCGATGCCACAACATATCGAGTTGCAACTGGAGGGTACGCCATCCACATTCGAGCGTTATACTGGCCGAGTTCAGGGCAAAGTGGGCGGCTATGTGCCGCACTCACCGTGGGATGTGCTGAAGTTTCAATCCGTGAAAAGTGGAATCCCGGGATTGTGGTTTTGCGGCGACACCGTCTTCCCTGGGGCAGGCACGTTGGGTGCGGCATTGTCCGGCTGGACTGCGGCAGACGCCATTCGCGTGAAACCCTAACATCGACAAGTCATAAGTGCCGTGTCATCCCACTGAGCCAAACATACACTGCATCATAGTCTGTCATTGGGAGGCATGATGAGCTTATGATGCGGATGGTGTCGATTCCATTAGAGTCATTCACGGTGACGGGGATGGAGGTTCAGTTACCGAAGACGACCTTGGTCGTCATTGCGACGGACAAGGGATATATTATGTGCGGTGCACTCGATGTGGCGTTATTGAACGAACGGCTGCGAGATCGAGGCATCGTTGCCGCACGCGCAATTGGCGTGAAGACATTCGAACAACTGCTGGCTGCGCCACTTGAATCCGTAACCTACGAAGCACAACAACGAGGCATCGTTCCCGGAATGAAAGGCGCTGATGCCTTGCTGCGCATGATGTAGTGATCATTCGTCAAAAAGTTTGGCCAAATGGAGTTCATACGGGGATCGAACGATACCTTTCTCGGTGATGATGGCAGTGACATAATCATGCGGCGTCACGTCGAAAGCGGGATTGTACACTTTCACGCCTTGCGGTGCGGTTCGCCGCCCGAAGCCTTCGGTGACTTCACTGTCGTGCCGCTCTTCAATCGGAATTTCGGCTCCGGTGGCTGTGGCAAGGTCGATCGTAGAGAGGGGGCATGCCACATAGAAAGGGATGCCATGCGCTCTAGCCAACACCGCCAAACCGTAGGTGCCGATCTTATTGGCGACGTCACCGTTCGCGGCGACGCGGTCCGTGCCGACGATGACCGCTTGAATCCAGCCTTTGGACATCACCATTGCAGCCATATTATCCGTGATCAAGGTGACGTCCACGCCAGCGCGCATCAGTTCGAAAGCGGTCAGACGAGCACCTTGTAGAACCGGGCGCGTCTCGTCAGCGAACACGCGAAGGTGCCAACCGCGTTGTTGCGCCAAATACATCGGTGCCGTCGCTGTGCCGTAACGTGCTGTTGCCAGTGCGCCGGCATTGCAATGGGTTAACACGCCGTATCCGTCCTCGAGCAACGTCAGCGCATGCTCCCCGATCTGACGATTGGTCGTCTCATCCTCGATATGGATCGCTTTAGCTTCTTCCAACAACGCGGAGTGGATGGCTCCCGCGGTGAGTCCGCTCGCAGCCATCGATTCCGCCCGGCGCACCAGACGGTCGAGCGCCCAGAACAGATTGACCGCTGTAGGCCGCGAGGAAGCCAAATAATCGCGTTCTTTGCGTAACATGTCCATCCAAGATGCAAGCTCGTCTCCCGCATCGCGAGTTCCCATATACAAGCCGTAGGCAGCGGCAATCCCAATTGCAGGAGCGCCACGCACTTTCAAATGTTTAATCGCTTCCCATACGCCTTGCGAAGTGGTTAAAGGCAAATACACAACTTCCTCAGGCAAAAGCCGTTGATCCAACAAATCGAGCCGTTGGGCTTCCTCGTTCCAGATCAGCGAGCGCAACTCATTCCCAATTTCCTGCAACATAGCCTAACGTCCTTCCTCATGCGCGATGTGATGAATAGCCATATCGCACAGCTCATTGATCGTTGTTACCTTGCGGTGTTGTTTGATGAGTGCCACCCCAGCTGCCAACGCGGCGCGTTGGGCTCTATTGCGCAGCGCAGTGTCTTGAATACCGTCAATATCAGCGACGTGCGCAAGACCTACGATGCGACGCACCATTTTGGACCCTGTGTATCCGATCGTATCCTGTAACAACTCAGCGAGGAACGTGTCCACATAACCGGCCTCGCGCAGCAAGCGGTCGCTGCAATGGCTGTTCCACAACGTGCGGAATGTGCTTTCGAATTGCTCCCATACGTGAACGACAGTTTCACGAAGATACTTACGCATCCGGGCGCAATCCTGCTCATCTGCCATTCGACCGCCTTGCGCCGCGTAATTCAAGAGCAAATTCGCGAGCACTGCACCAATATCGAAGCCCATCGGACCATAGTAGGCAAATTCAGGATCAATCACTTTCGTCGATTGAGCGGTTACGAAGATTGATCCGGTGTGCAAATCCCCGTGCAGTAACGCTTGTCCTTTGGTCAGGAAGCCATAACGCAACCTAGCCACTTCTCTATGGAGCTCATGATCTGTCCACAATGCTTGCGCAACGTCTGCAATGCCTGGATCAATGTTGTTGTTCGGCGAGTTCGTATAAGGGTCATCAAAAATAAGATCCTCTGTGATTTTACATAACTCCGGATTGATGAAGCGTCCGCTTTGCAGCTTCTTCTCCTGACGGTTCATACCAAAATCAGATGTAAAGAACAAGGTGCGTGCAAGGAATTCCCCGATATGCTTGGCAAACAAGGGATACGTGGCGCCTTCAATCAACCCTCGGCGCATAATGATGTGATCACTTAAGTCTTCCATAATGGTTAGGGCAAGGTCTGCATTGTATTCGTGAACGATCGGCACTAATCCCGGTGCGAGTCGACCTTGGATGATTAGCGCTTCGCTCTCAATCCGTGCGCGGTCCAGTGTGAGCGGCCAAGATTCACCAACAACTTTCGCATACGGCAATGCTTGTTTCAAGATCAAGCTGCGAGAGCTACCCGCTTCCGACACGTGAAAGACGAGATTCAAGTTGCCGTCACCGATCTCTCGGCAGACGAGTTTCGCATCTTGCGTAAATACGTTAGTCACCGCACGAGCGCGTGCAATCGCTTCGGCTTCAGTCAATGGATGGTATGGACTCATGTATGGTTATCATTCCCTTTCTACTCACATTCTCAATACTTCTTAGTATAAATCAAATGACAACCTGAAGAAAACGGCAAACTATTTACAAAAATAAAATAAAGTTAGATTAATTATCAACTAATACGCAGTATAACAGCACATTTTTTTGTTTTAGGTAAAAATAACAACATCTTTATTCCAAAATAAAATAAACTAAGGTATAATCATGTACAGATGAGGGAAGCGGACGAGGAGAATGGGACCATGGAGATTGCGAGGCTGTTAGAACGGTTACGATGGCGTAAGAGAGTTCAGCAGGTTGGAATCCGTAAACCTGCAGATTGGACATTGGTCGGTCAATTGTTCTGGTCGTTCTTCAAGATTGGACCGGTCACATTCGGCGGCGGATACGCGATGATTCCGCTCATTGAGCGAGAAGTTGTACAGCGCCGAGCTTGGGTAAGACACCAAGATGTGGCAGACATATTTGCCGTATCCGAGTCGATTCCGGGTGCAATCGCGATCAATTCAGCCACATTCATTGGTTATCGCATCGCGGGCTTGCGAGGCGCACTAGCGGCGTTGGCGGGGATTGTGCTGCCGACGTTTCTCATCGTATTGTTGCTTAGTATGATGTACTTGCAAGTTCAAGACGATCCCAACATCGAAGCTGCATTCCAAGGCATCCGGGCCACGATCGTTGCACTCATTGTCTATGCAGGGATAAAAATAGGTCGTACCGCCATTCTTGATAAGACGACATTCATCATTGCCATAGCGACCGTGGCCATCCTCCTTTTCTTGCATGTGCATCCCGCCCTTGTCATTGCGTCCGGTGGATTGGCGGGCATTGGATTGGTGAAGCTGAAACAGTATCTGGGTTTCGTTGTGAAACTCGATAAGGATGAACCGCACGTGTTGTTAGGAGATGAGAAGTAGATGTTATGGGAACTCTTCTGGACATTCCTCAAAATTGGCTTCGTCTCTTTCGGCGGAGGATATGCGATGATCCCGCTCATTGAGCGAGAAGTGGCATCCCATGAATGGATGTCTGCACAACAATTTGCCGACGTTGTTGCTGTCGCCGGTATGTCGCCTGGACCGATCGGGACGAACAGCGCCATCTTCGTTGGCTTACAGACAGCCGGATTATACGGAGCCATTGCAGCCGCAACAGGCATGATTGTTCCTTCACTCTTGATTGTTGTTGCGGTGGCTACATTTTTATATAAAATAAAAGAGAATCCGTGGGTCAAATACGCGTTCTATGGGCTACGCCCGATCATTACGGGTCTCATCATCTTCGCAGCGATTCGTTTTGGGATGAACAACGGGATGATTGCCACAATATCGCCAACCATGCTCATGGCTATCGGTTTTTTTGCCGTGTCGTTGTTTGCCTTGTTGTGGCTTCGTATGCACCCTTTCTATGTTATTATTTTATCTGGACTCGTAGGTGTCGTTGTTTATACGTAAGGAGTGTTGAAAGTGAAGGTCTATGAAAGTTTCTATAAAGCATTGAAATCGTTCGTGGCGGAGAGCGAAACATTGCGTATTGAAATCGTTCCGGAGCTTGGCGGCAAGATGGTGTCGTTACGAAACAAAAATACGGGCAAGGAGTGGATGCTCGATTCAGGCGGACGTCCGCTGACACCCCTGAAGTACGGCTCCGTCTTTACGGATGCGGATATGAGCGGATGGGATGAATGCTTCCCTACCATTGATCGTTGCAATATCGGGGATCTTGCGTTGCCAGATCACGGAGAAGTTTGGTCTGTTCCTTGGGATGTCGTAGGTTCAGGGGATGGACTCATCTGCAGTGTATCCGGTCGGGTATTCCCTTACACGTTATCCCGCACATTGAAGATCATGGGCAGTCGCTCAATCATGCTCAGCTACGAGGTTCACAATAAGGGCGGAACACCGCTTCCGTTCCTATGGACAGCGCACCCTCAATTTAACGTTGACGAGCCGACACGCATCTTGATTCCGGAGGAAATGAGGACTTTACAATGTGTGTACGGGGGCCTGCAGCACACGACGGGATCCACTTATGCGATGGCCAATGATTGGGATATCGGTACAGCAGTTGACGGGGATGGGATCAAGTTTTATTACCCCAATCCGGTAACGGCGGCTTGGTCGGGTTTGTATGGACTCCAATCACGTGATTATCTCTTGATTAAGACCGATCATGAACGAGTCCCTTATTGGGGCATATGGATCGATCAGGGCATGTGTAACGATCGGACGACCATCGCGCTGGAACCGGGAATTGGGTATTACGATTCGCTTAAGAGAGCCGTGGACAATGGGACGGCCGTCACATTGCAACCCGGTGAACGGTACACGTGGTGGATACAACTTGTCTTAGGTTCCGGTGACTGGCGCTCTGACTCACAAGAACACCCGATCGAACGGAAACCGTAGCTCTTGTTTTCGGTACTCGGTTGGGCTGACACCAAGGTAACGGCGGAATGTTTTGCCAAAATAATCGAGACTTTCAAATCCATATTGCACAGCGATGTTCGAGATGGACACATCTGTTGTCCGAAGCAACAACGCTGCAGCCTCCACCCGCCGCTTGCGCCAATATTCGAGGGGCGGTTCTTCGCCATGCTTGTCAAAGATACGGCAAAGATACTGCTTTGAGACACCTACATATGCGGTTAGTTCATCCAGCGAGAGGGCTTGATGGAGATTTTGTCTCATATAAAATTTGGCCTGTCCGATCACCGATCTCGTTTGTGTGGATGCATAACGTGTCATTCCGGTTTGCAGAAATCGGATGATCCAACCGTACATCCGGGTTGAAATCTCGATTTGTTCTGGACTTTGGTGGCAGCGTATGTGATCATAGACTTCCCAGAATCCCTCTATGACAGGGGAGTCCATAGGCAACTCAAAGATGTGACCTACCTTGTCGATTAAGCGATCCCAAAGAACAGCAGCATCCTCGCCTTTCACATTGAGCCAAATAAACTCCCATGGTTCCTCGCTGTCGCTACTGTAGTAATATTCGTGAAAACTTGGCACTTTCACTAAGAAGCCACTGCCTTTGGGCAATGGATAGACGACACCATCGAGTTTGATATATCCACAGCCAGAAAGTGTGTATTGAAAAATCATGTGACCTGTATCTGGACGTGTTTGCCCGTCCAATCGATACAGATCTGACTCAGCGGTGCTCCAACCAATCGAATCCAATGTCACGTAAGGCAAGTTTCCTGTTGAACGAAAAGCGAATGAAGAACGGATCCTCATTGTTAAAACCCTCCTTTAACACGATTTTCATTCGTATTTTTTCATAGTATCATGCCTTACGATTGAGAATCTAATTATATTTTTTGTTTACTATTTTATGATTATAGAAGATTATGTTCCGATTGTTGTCACTCTTGAAGCCCGTTACACTGGGGGTAAGTCGAACGAAGGAGTGAGAGTTGTGCGTGAGAAAGCGACAACGCGAGTCGCATTGGAATTGCTGCCATCCGAACGATGGTGGGGAGGAAGAGTTGCAGACGGGACTGTAATGCCTTACGGCTTGCAGGCGTTCGAAGTGAACTTGGGGACAGATCTGAATGCAAATCAAGGATGTCCGCTGTTGTTATCGAATCGGGGCCGATTTGTTTGGTCGGAACGTGCTTTCACGTTCCGATTCAGTGCGGATGGAACATTGTCCATCGAAGGGGAGGCAGAAATCGAAACAGGGGAAGGATATGAGACTTTAAGAGGTGCCTTCAAGCATGTATCCGCCACGTACTTTCCGCCAAGCGGTACGTTTCCTGACGCATTACTGTTCACTTCACCCCAATACAACTTATGGATCGAATTGCTTTATGAGCCTACGCAGGAGAAGGTACTCGCATACGCCCAAGACGTGTTGAAGAACGGGATGGCTCCGGGTGTGCTGATGATAGACGACAATTGGCACGAACCCTATGGCACCTGGACATTTCATTCCGGTCGGTTTCCAGACCCTCGCGGCATGATCGATCAGCTCCACACCATGGGTTTTAAAGTTATGCTTTGGATTTGCCCCTACATCAGTCCAGATTCATTGATGTTCCGTGTGTTGGAACCCAAGGGATTTTTCTTGAAGGATCACAATAAGGAGACCATCATTCGTCGCTGGTGGAACGGATTTAGCGCCACACTGGATTTTACAAACGATGAAGTCGTGGAATGGTTCTACGCGCAAACTGATGCATTACAAGAAAAGTACGGGGTGGATGGATTTAAGTTGGATGCGGGTGATGTTGCCTACTATCGTTATGATGATGTGGCTGTAATGCCGGGGGCGACACCGACGGATCAATGTGAGGCATGGGCCAGAGTCGGACTCCGATACACGCTCAATGAATATCGTGCTTGCTGGAAACTGGGGGGGCAACCGCTAGCGCAGAGGCTGAAAGATAAAAACCATGAGTGGGAAAACAACGGCATTCAGTCGTTGCTTCCAGACGGACTTGCTCAAGGCATTATGGGGTATGCGTATACATGTCCAGACTTGATTGGCGGTGGCGAATATTTGAATTTTCTTGCGAATAGTGACAAGTTGGACGGTGAACTGTTCGTTAGACACGCACAATGTTCGGCATTGTTTCCGATGATGCAATTCTCGGCGGCACCATGGCGTGTGCTCAATGAAGAACATCTCCGCTATTGCGTCGAAGCGGCAAAGCTGCATGAACGCATGGGACCCGAAATCATGGAGCTGGTGCAAGAAGCGTCCCGCACCGGTGAGCCGATCATTCGTTATATGGAATACATGTATCCTGGGTATGGTTATGAAGATAGTAAGGATCAATTCATGCTCGGTAGCGCAATTCTAGTCGCTCCTGTTGTCGTGAAGGGAGCCAGACAACGGATCGTGCATTTTCCGCCCGGCGTGTGGCGTGGAGATGATGGTTCGGTGGTAACCGGACCTTGTGCACAACAGATCGAAGCCCCCTTGTCCCGTCTGCCTTGGTACCGGCAAATCGGATAGTGAATATCGCAACGTCATGGACGGACGGTTGAATTCAATTCAACCGTCTACTTGTGTTTTTTGCTCTTGACGAACCTGGTTGCGGTAGTCGCTTGGACTGATGTTCAAGATTGATTTGAATTGTTTGGTAAAATGAGACTGGTATTCAAACCCCATCCATTCAGCGATTTCTTTGACGGACAAATCCGTCTTCATGAGCATCTCAGATGCCTTCTGAATTTTTAGATGGGTAACGTATTGCATCGGGGAACAATGGGTATTTTTCATAAAAATGCGGTAAATCTGAGATGCGTCTATTCGCAAATTACCACAGAGGTGTTCAATCGTAATTTTTTTACGTATATTTCGATTGATATAGATGATAGCTTTGTCAAAATGCGAGAATGTCGTCACTTCTTTCAAGCTGTTTTTCATGGCGAGATGCTTCTCGATTAATTTCCCGATCATGAGATAGAAGTATCCGGTAATGGTCTGAATGTTCGCCGTCGTGCGACTTTCGTGATATATATTTTTGATGCATCGTTCCAAGAAATCATCATCTTCATAACGGAATAGCAAGTTGTCTGCATCCAACCCCGCTGCTTTCAACAATTGCTCCACTTTCCTTCCGAAGAAACCGACCCAACAAACGTCCCACGGATCGGAGAAATCCGCCGTATGAACAATGTTGCTTCCCGGAGTGATGAGAAAGCCATCATTCTCGCGTAATGCATACGATGCCTTCTCTGTCGTGTAAGTTCCTTTCCCTTTGCTGACATAATGGATTAAATAATAGTTGCGAGTATCTTGTCCACAACTGTAATGGGGCTCTGTCGAGCAGAAGCCGGAATGCAGAACGACGACTTCATCGTCAATCGCAGGTTTTTCAGGATACAAATAATGATCATAAACGATCATAGAAATCCTCCCATAAATCAACAAATGTATAAAATTAAAATCTATAATACAATAAATATATAAATAGATTCAATTATTGATTATATACCAAGCAACGGTCACGAAGTACAATCAAATCGTAAACAAAATCGGTTTTGTTGATGAATCAAGCGCGCGCGGAAGAAAAACAAAATGTATACAATACATCTTGAAAGCGTTTTAGTCGTCATTTTTCGATTATTTCGTAAGAAGAGAGGATGGGTTCGTCATGTTAAAAAAAGTGTTCACTTTAAGCCTTAGCGTCCTGTTGCTATTGTTCATTACTGCCTGCAGCACTGGAGGCGACAAAGAATCAACAGAAGGATCGGCGACATCTGGTGAATCAGGTAGCCAAGCAACTGAAAGCAAAGGTGAGCCTGTCGAGTTGAATATGCTCTTCTGGGACAGTAACCAAGAGCCGGGATTAATTGCAATGGCTGACGGATTTATGGCTAAAAACCCTGAGTTTAAGATCAACGTGCAGACGATCCCTTGGGCAGAATATTGGACAAAGTTACAAGCTGCGTCCATGGGCGGCGATATGCCTGATATCGTAGTCATGCATCCCGATGAAGTGGAGAATTACGCCCAAGGCGGCAAATTGATGGACTTGAGCGGCATGTTTGAGAAAAGTGAAATTACAAGCTTATCCAAGTTCCCACAATACGTTGTGGAAGATTTCTTAGTGGATGGCAAGTATTATGGGGTGCCTAAAGATATCGGAACTGTAGCACTCGTATACAACAAAGATTTGTTCGATAAGGCAGGTCTTGCTTATCCGGATGACAGCTGGACTTGGGAAGATACATTGAACGCTGCAGCCAAAATTACGGACAAGGCCAATGGTGTGTATGGTCTTGCCGCACCGAATGAAGGCCAAAATTATTACTGGAATTTGATCTGGCAGAACGGCGGCGACCTGTTTGCAGAGGATGGCAAAACAAGCACGTTCGATTCGCCTGAAGTGATCGAAGCCATGAATTATGCAGTATCGTTCATCAAGAAAGGTTATTCTCCGACGGTAGCTGATTTTGCGAACCTAAAAACACACGAGTATTTTAAATCAGGTAAATTAGGCATGATTTTTGCAGGTTCCTGGAAAATGAATGAATATCTTGCGATCGAAGGTTTGAACTTTGACGTTGCTCAGTTGCCTCAAGGCAAGGAGCGCGCTGCGATTTGTAGCGGGATGGCATTCTCAGTAGCTGCTTCTTCGAAAAATCCGGATGCAGCGATGAAATTCGTGGAGTACCTCGGTTCCGAGGAAGCACAGTTGATTCAAAGCAAATCAGGTGTTGCTATTCCAGCATACGAAAATACGCAAGGCCCTTGGATTGATGGTTTTGAAACGATTGATGCATCGCCTTTTGCGAAAGTAACCGAGTACGGCCATGTTAGCCCTGGTCTGACGACAGCGAATGAAGCGACGGCCGTCATCAACAAATACATGCCAGAAATTTTCGGATTAACGCTTCCGGTTGAGGAAGGCTTGAAGAAAATTACGAAAGAAATCAATGCATTAGCAAAGTAATGATGTTGGTGGGAGGGGCAGCTATTACGTGCGTCGTAATAGCTGCCAATCATAGACATTACAGGAGAAATGATAATGAACATTCTAGGCTCCATGTCACACGCAAAAAAACGGAAATTGACCACCTGGTATTATGGGTATTTGTTTATCGCTCCGACATTGTTGGGCGTGTTAGTTTTAAACATGTGGTCGGTATTGCAGTCGATTTATTACAGTTTCAATGAGGTCAAAGGATTCGCTCCGCCGAAATTTGTCGGGCTCTCAAACTACGTTAGATTGTTGAACGATACAGAAGTGCTGCGAGCGGTCGGCAACACATTTTTGTATTGCTTGTTGACGGTTCCCATAGGGATCATGATCTCGCTGATAACAGCCGTGTTACTGAATACGCAAATCAAAGGCAAAGGGATCGTAAGGAGTATTTATTTTCTCCCCGTCGTCTCGGCTCCAGCTGCCGTCGCCCTCGTGTGGAAGTGGCTTTACAACAAACAATACGGGCTCATTAACCAGATCTTGACGGAACTCGGCATTCCGGGACCTGACTGGCTAGGCAGCAATGCATTGGCCTTGACCTCCGTTGCCATTGTGGGTATTTGGAGCATGGTCGGATATAACATGATTATTCTGATCGCAGGATTACAAAATATTCCTGGGAGCTTATATGAGGCTGCGGAGATTGATGGAGCGGGACCGTTCTCCAAGTTTTTTAAGATTACGTTGCCATTGGTTTCACCTACGTTGTATTTCGTGACAGTCATTACGATCATTGGTTCTTTCCAGGTTTTCGACCATATCTACATGATGTTGTCTCCGGAGAGTCCATCGTTCAAGTATACGGAGTCCATCGTCTATTTGTTTTATCGTTATTCGTTTGAAAACTACAACAAAGGCTACGGTTCAACCATTGTTGTCCTGATGTTGGTCATTATTCTTCTCTTGACCTGGTTCCAAACCAAGTTACAGAAAAAATGGGTTCATTATTATGATTAGAAAAAGGGTCGTATAACATGACAAAAAGAAACCAGGGACTGACAATCGTATATTTTGTCCTGGCTGTGGGATCGATCAGTATGGTTCTCCCGTTTGTTTGGACATTGCTGACTTCCTTCAAAACACAGGCGGAAGC
>JBILCM010000053.1:0-15737 GCA_044353165.1 Paenibacillus sp. | reverse complement strand
TCAGCCGATCGTAAATCGCCCGATTGATGAGCGAGGCAACGGTGAATGTATCGTAGGAACTGGAGATGATCGGCAACGCCAACGTATCCGCGAGTTTCCGCGCTTCCGCTGTAGCACCGAAGCCGCCTGTGATCAACACGCCAGCTCCAATCTCAAGTGCAGTGCTGTGCACTTGTTCGCGGTTGCCGACGATGAGCAAGCTGCCTGCGTCAATATATTTGACCATCGCTTCAAGTTGCATGGCGCCGATGACGAATTTGCTGAGCGTCTTCCCTAGCCCCTCGGTACCACCTAAGACCGTACCGTCGACAATATTCACAACTTCTGCGAAAGTCAACTTATCGATATTGTTACGAGCTTTCTGTTCGATGCGCACCGTGCCGATGCGTTCCTTCGTAGCAACCATGCCCGACGCTTCCGCTTCCTTGATTGCTCGATACGCTGTCCCCTCACTGACACCGACATCCTTGGCAATTTTACGCACCGATATTTTGCTGCCGACTTTCAAGTCCTGAATATAACGTAAAATTTGTTCGTGCTTGGTTAACGACTCCTGTGTCATCATATCCATGCAGCTGTTACACCTCATTCTGTTATACCCCATTATAACGCGTACACAGACAAGTTGCACGGAACGTTCACCGCACGGATTCCTTGCGGAAAATTCGACGCTCAATAACTTGGGCGAGTTGACGACGGCGTTCCATACGCACAAGTCGCAGTTTTCTTTCTGCAGCAGCATCCACGCGCAAGATCGCATGCAGATGCGCCGCGATCACGAACAAAGCGAACAATATCCAAGTAACACTAAACAAGGTAGGCCATGTCCATCCTTGTCCCATCGAAAGTCTGGGTACCGCATAGATCAACATGCCTAACGCTATGCCGACATACAGAACACTTCTGATCGAACTTCCCCTCATCCGTTGCCAACCTCCACCATCACCTTAATGATGACAAGCTCCAGTCCAAGCTCATCCTATTCTCATGCTTATGCGTGTTGCGCCCACGTTATTCACCTTCATGAATATGACCTCATATGATGTGGTAGCAAGCGGGAGGGGATGGATATGACCGCAATCAAAGTGACCCTTCAACGCATCCGCTCGGATGGGATAACAGGGGATCACACCTTGTGGATACAAGAAAATATACTCCGCAGATGGGGGATTTCAACCCATGCATCGATCAATCTGCGTTTTGGCGCACTCAAAACGGTTGTCCGGGTTATGCCCCTGCGAAAACCGGGTCACATTCGCATTAGCGACGCTCTTGCATCGCGAATGGGGGTTATGAATGGCCTGATGTTAAGGATGGCCTACCGCGCATCGCAAGCCACGCTGGTGCTTGGCCCGGTCATTGGAATACTGGTTGCGCGCGTAATTGAAAATCGTCCAGACCGACTGTTTGGGAACATTACCGCTTGGTGTAAAGAAATTGCGCTGGCATGCCAGCAACAAGGGGCGTTCGTGTATTTCTTAACTCCCGGCGGTATTGGCTCTGATCCGAGCAGTGTCAAAGGTTGGACGTATGCTGGCGGTTGGGTGAAGGGACAATATCCGATCCCGGATGTGCTCCATAACCGATTGAACTCACGAAAACTAGAAAACCTCGTTAACGTCCAAAAACATTTTCGAGAATCAAAAGCAAAGCACAACACCCAAGTGTTCAATGAAAAATATTTGAATAAAACCGAGGTATTCTCCGCATTAAGCAAGGAAACTACCGCAGCGCGTTATTTACCGGAATCTCACGCCGTGACAGGGTTAGCCACAATCAAATCGATGTGCGCAAAGCATCGTACCGTCTTCTTGAAACCTGTTCGCGGCTCCTTAGGCATCGGTATTATTCGGATTAAGCGATCAGTTGAAGGCGGTTACGTCTGTCATTACAGCGCGTCGAATGGTACACGCACCATCACCTATCCAACATTGGCAAGAATGGTTGCCGCACTCACGCCGCGATTGAAGCGTCAGCGATTTCAAATTCAACGCGGGTTGGTGATCGCTAGCGTGGATCATCGTCCATTGGATTTTCGCGCCTTGGTGCAAAAAGGGTTGTCCGGTACATGGGAGTTGACTTCGATTGTAGGGAGGATTGCCGGGCCGAATCATTTTGTATCGAACCTGGCCAAGGGCGGGACGATCGCCCAGGCGCGAGCAGCAATCGCACGATCGAATATCCCTTCACACCGCAAAGCTGCTGTCTTGCATGAGCTCAAACAAGCGGCTCTGACTATCGCGAAGGGCATTGATGTGACGATTGACGCTCATTTTGGTGAATTGGGCATCGACCTTGCCGTCGACCAGAGCGGACGTGTATGGCTGCTTGAGGTGAATTCCAAACCGTCGAAACACGATCATACCCAGCTTAGTGAAGGTCGAATCCGTCCGTCCGTCAAGATGCTTGTGATGTACGCAAGGCATCTATCGCGCTTATGAAAGTGAGGTTCGAATCCCTTGAATTCCAAACGCAAATCCACCCACGTCGGTGTGATGGTATGTGATATCCCTCAGACCAAAGGATCTTTACCTTTTGCCTATAGTGGTTTTATGCGGCGGTTGTCGTTAACCGGTCATCACTTGGGCATCTGTGTCTACATTTTCTCAACCGAGTGGATCGATTGGGTGCGACGAGAACTCCATGGATACACCTATGCATCGCATTCCAGCGGATGGCAACGCCGTAAGTTCCCGCTGCCCGATCTCATCTATGATCGCGCGTTCTTTCACAACCGAACGAAATACAACCGCCACCGCGTGCATGTAGCACGGTTGTTAAAACTTGGTGGCACACGCTGGCTTGGGCTCGGTCTGCGCGGGAAGTGGTACGTGCACCGCATCCTTGCGGTTGCACCTGCTGTGGCTCAATTTCTGCCCAAAACCGAGCGATACCAGGATCCTGCATCGTTATCCGCTTGGTTCACCGACGCGAAAGATGTCATTGTCAAACCGCAGGGCGGCACGCATGGCAAAGGTGTATTCCGACTTCGTCGTATCTCGAATGAACGCTATGAGGCGGTGGGCAGAAACCAGGCCAACGCAACGATTCGTCGTCAATTTCGCAACTTGCAACAATTGCTCCATTGGACACATCGACATGTGATTCACGGTCGAATGTACCTCATCCAGCAGTATTTGCCCTTGACTACAAGGGATGGAGCTCCATTCGACATTCGCGCACTGGTGCAGAAGAACGGTAAGGGCACGTGGGATATCACAGGCACAGCCGTGCGTATTGGACCGATTGCCGGCATCACATCGAACCTTCACGGCGGTGGAAGAGCAAAAGTCACATTGCCCTTCCTAACCCAAAAATATGGTGCTACACAAGCACAGAAAATTGTGCAAACCATTCACTCGGCTTCGCTCGATGTCGCCCAGACGTTAGAAAAGGGGCATGGTCCTTTGGTCGAGCTGGGGCTTGATTTCGGGGTCGATCCCCAAGGACGCGTATGGCTGCTTGAAGCGAATTCGCGGCCAGGGCGTACGTCATTCATGCGACTATACGATGCGTTGACCGTGAATCGGGCTGTGACAAATCCCATTCGCTACGCACGATACGTGCTCAACCGCAATTAGGAGGACCCGCTCATGAGTTTAACCGTAAGCAAAGTCAACTTTACACACAAAAGTGATCGCGCTGTCTACATCACCTCAGCCCTTGCAAGACAGCTTCGTCTTCGAGGAAGAAAGAAAGTCGATGTGCAGCTTGGGGGCAGAAGTGTCTCTGTCCTTATGAAACCGTTACCCCAGAAAGGGAAGCAACTCTGGTTGCCTTATGCATTGCGAGACATCATTCATGCCCCCAAAGCTGCTCACGTCTATGTCACTGCATCTGATCAAGGCAATAGATTGAGGCTAGGGCCATTGGTTGGCGTGCTCACCAGCGGCGGCGGTGCGACGGCCCGACCGTTCGGCTCGCGGACCGGATTCATTCGTGAGATTTTGCGTGCTGGTCAAGGGAAAGCGTACGTATTTGCATTCACGCCACGCGATGTCCACTGGGAACAGAACACGGTGCTTGGTTATTTCGCTGAACCTTCAGGCGGTTGGTCGCGCAAAACCGTCCCTCTCCCCGATGTCGTCTACAACCGCCTTGCGAGCCGCAGTTTTGATGTGTCCGCAGGGATGGAACAGTTAAAATCACGATTTTTGAAGAAAAATATCCCGGTCTTTAATTGGAGCTTCTATAACAAGTGGGATGTTTACCGAATGCTAGAGAATGAGAAAGACGCCTACCGGCACATTCCCGATTCGACCCTCAATCCAACGCCTGAACGGTTCAAAGACATGGTCTCGCGACACCGGTTCCTCTATTTGAAACCGACCGGAGGCAGCTTGGGCAAAGGGATTTATCGCGTCACGTACGCGCCGGGCAAAGGTTATGCTGTTCAATTCCGCCGCAACGGGCGGAATGCACTCATCCGTCATGCAAAATTTGCAGACTTGCTTCAGCGGCTGGGTGCCGGTCATGGCCGTCTGCGTAATTATGTCGTGCAGAAAGGCATTCGGCTCATATCTATGGATGGCAGTCCGCTTGATTTCCGGTTTCACCTCGTTCGCGATGGTGCCAACAGATGGGTTGTTGCCGGAATTGGTGCTAAGAAAGCGGGCAAAGGGAGCGTGACAACGCACATTCGCAATGGGGGGACCCTCATGACGCCCGAACAAGCGTTATGGCATGTTTTCGGAGATCGCGGGGGGGATTTACTGCAGCGCATGAAAGAAGTGTCGATCAAGTTGGCAGAAGCGATCCAACGAAATTCACGGCATCATGTGGGTGAATTGGGCTTCGACCTTGGTATTGATACATCTGAAGATATTTGGATGTTTGAAGCCAATTCAAAACCAGGTCGATCGATTTTTAAACATCCGCTATTGAAGAATGAAGGAAAACAAGCGCTGGCGTTGTTGTATAATCATTGCCTCTATCTGGCCAAATTCCGCAAGAGGGGGAATGCCTAGATGGTGTCACTTGCGAACCGATCCAAACCATTGAACGTGGCTATCTTAACCTACAGGGACAAATCGCGCATTTTCCGGGGAAATCGCGACAACTTCATTGATTTGCTGCGCACGGCACGAGAAGAAGGTGTGAACGCCTACATTATCGCGCAAGATAGTTTGGACCCAAACCAGCGCGGGTTCGTGAAGGGATTCACCTACAATCCCAAGAAAAAAACATGGGTGCGTGCAGATCAACCGTTCCCACAAGTGGTATACAATCGGATTCCATATCGCAAATTTGAGCAATTGCCCACGGTACAGTCGCTGATTCAAAGCATCATGAAACATCCAGACATTCGATTGTTCAACCCGGCCTTCTTTAGCAAATGGAGTTTGTTTGAATGGCTGAATGCTGTGCGCAGCACGCGCAAACATATTCCAGATACCGTAAAGCTAAATGGTCCGGTCGATCTTGCCCAATTCACCCGCAATCATAAGACCGTCTTCCTCAAACCTATCAAAGGAAAAGCGGGCAAAGGCATTATGAAAGTACTACGCACAACAAAAGGCTATCGCTTGATCTCCCCCACCGCGGGTGGGGTTACCACGTCAACGTATGATTCGATAACGAAACTGTATGACGAGGCCAAAAAACACTTTGGCCAACATGAATATATTGCGCAACAAGGCATTTCACTCGTGAAATCAGGAGGGCGGCCTTTTGATTTGCGTACACTTGTGCAGAAAGACGCCCAAGGCATCTGGCGCATTTCTGGCGTGGGTGCAAGAGTTGCTGGTGAATCCAGCATCACGACACACGTTCCGCGGGGCGGATCGATCGACAACCCCGTCAAGCTGCTCACCCATGCCTTCGGCTCTGTACAAGGCAGGTCCATTCTGCGTGAAGCAAAGACAACAGCCTTGTCACTGGCATCACAGATCGAAAAAGGTTCAGGTGTGACCCTCGGTGAAATGTCGATGGATCTGGGTGTGGACAAATCTGGAAAGTTATGGTTTTTTGAAGCCAACTCAAAACCGATGAAATTTGATGAACCCCACATCCGCAAGTTGTCATTGCGTCGACTTGTCCGGTATTGGAAATTTTTACACGACTACCCACAAATCCGGACGAAACGGAGGAATCGACATGCAAGGTAAATTGAGGTTGGGCGTCATGGCTTTGTATTTGCACGGCAAAAAAATTGAGGAACGCACCTATTTCCGCCGTTTACTGCGCGAAGCGGCCAAGATGAATATCGACGCCTATGTGTTCACACCCGAAGATGTAGAGGGTCGAACCCGCCGCATCCTCGCCCATGTGTATGATTTCGGTCATTCCGTTTGGCGACGACGGCGGGTAGCATTCCCGGATGCCGTATTTGATCGGTGCCGGTACCAGAGAACCCCACGCTTTCAGAAACTGCGACAATTTCGTGCCAAATATCCCGAACTCCTCTATTTGAATCGCCCGCTTGCGAACAAATGGGTCATTCACCAGTTATTAAGCAAGGATGCAACCATTCGCTCGCATCTCCCGGATACCGAAGAATACAAAGGGACCGTACCGCTTGAACGATTCCTGAAAAAACACAACGTGATTTTTGTAAAACCCGTGAATGGCACAGGCGGTCGAGGGGTCATACGCATCGAGAAAGCAGGGCAAGGGATGTATCTCATACGTGGACGCGATAAACGCCGTGCCATTGTCAAGCCACGCCGGCTCACTTTAAGCGGGATTGGCCGATGGTTGGAGCACATTCGGTTGACCGATCGTTGTATCATGCAACAGGGGATCGATCTGACGATGCAAAGCGGTCGCGTACACGATTACAGACTGCTCATGCAGAAGAATGACAAAGGCGAATGGGAAGCAACAGGTTGCGCCGGAAGAGTTGGGGCAGCTCGGAGCGTGACTTCGAATTTGCATGGGGGCGGGAGGGCTGTCCCGATGCGCCAATTGCTTCAAACCACATTCGGCCAGACGAAGAAAGCAGAGGTCATCGAAGCTGAGATTGCGTCTTTAGGCATACGGGTCGTTCAACGACTCGATAGCCATTATAAGGAGATGTGCGAGCTAGCGCTGGATGTGGCTGTAGATCGGCAAGGAAAAAGCTGGTTGTTGGAAACGAATCCAAAACCAGCTCGAGATGTATTTCGTCGTATAGGTGATCACGAGATGTACCACAAGGCCATTATTCGACCCCTACAATATGCGAAGTGGCTGCATGCATCACGCCGATAGTTTAACTTTGACTTTGACTTTACTGATGCGCTTTTCATCCATTTTTTCGACCTGAAACGTAAGCCCATTATATTCAACGTGCGGTTGTTCACCATGTTCAGGGATTCGACCCAATTGCCCAATCAGAAAACCGTTCAACGTATCATAATCGTCTGTCGGCAATTCAATGTCCAACAAATCTTCCACCGTTCGCAAATTAATGATTCCGTCGATCATATAGGTCCCATCATCGAGTTTCTCAATCGTCTTCTCTTCTTCATCGTGCTCATCATAAATATTGCCCACTATTTCTTCTACCAAGTCCTCAAGCGTCACAATGCCTGCAGTGCCGCCATATTCATCAATTGCCACAGCCATGTGGACTTTCGTTTTTTGCAAATCTTTAAACAACTCGTTGGTGCGTTTGGATTCCGGTATAAAGTAAGGTGTGCGAATCAATTCAGTCAGTTTGAAGTCTTTCTCCGGAACCGAGCAGATGAATTGAAACAAGTCCTTCACATGCAAAATCCCAATTATATGATCGATCGATTGTTCATACACGGGAAACCGTGTATATTTCTCATCGTGGACAAGCTTTACCACATCCGAAAGCTTCATCTCAATTGGTATACCTACAATATTCCTGCGATTGGTCATGATGTCGGACACACTCTTGTTGTCGAATTCAAAGATGTTGTTAATCATCATTTTTTCCGACTCTTGTATGGTGCCGTTCTCATTCCCTACATCGACCATCATTCGAATTTCTTCTTCGGTGACTTGCTCCCTATCGGCATAAGGATCTACACCCATAAGGCGCACGAGCGTATTCGTAGATAAAGTGAGTAATTTCACGAATGGCATGGAGATTTTGGACAGCCATGTCAGCGGCTTAACAACGAAGAATGAAATCGGTTCGGCTTTGGTCATGGCTAGCCGCTTAGGTACGAGTTCCCCAAATACCAACGTGAAGTAAGAGAGTACTAGTGTAATCATAATCAGGGATATCGTTTCAAGGAGTTCTTCCGTGAGAGGGACGCCCAAAGCATATAAATAAGAAGCTAAACCTCCCGCAAAAGTTTCCGCAGCGAAGGCACTTGCCAAAAATCCAGCTAACGTAATCCCAATCTGGATTGTCGCTAGAAACTTGCTAGGTTCGCTGAGCAATTGTTGCAGCAGTTTTGCTTTCTTGTGGCCGGATTCCGCCATCGCTTTGATCTTGTTGTCATTCAATGAGATAAGTGCAATTTCCGAGGCAGCAAAAAAGGCATTCAACAAAATAAGGAAAACCAAAATCGTAATTTCAAAACCCAAAATTCATCATCCTCCATAGTCATCGAATCGAATACTCTTCTCTACGATTCCGTTGGAGGAGTTATAGCCGTCTATAATAGAGATCGCAACCTATGAAACCTAGCGGAACCTGTGAACGAATCGTCGGTTCGTCCGGGTCCTCTTCCATAAAGGATCAGCTCCCATTCAATTTGTTAACTTCATTATAATTTTTTTTTCGTATTTAGGGAAGTATATGCGAAGATATTGTCAGAATGTCCCTGTATTGCGTAACAAATCCTGCAGTTGCTCGAATGCATTGATTCGATACTGAGCGCCTTGCAGTTCATCATTAGAAACACCAAACCCTGCATACGTGCAACCAACAACCGTTAAATTGTTCTCACGTCCAGCCTCCACATCTGAAGAACGATCTCCGACCATCCAAGCGGAGCGAACGTTGTGATGATCCAATAATAAGCGCACCAAATCAACTTTTGTTTTCGTTCCATATTCCCCGGCAGAATAGATGCCATCGAAATAGGCGGCGATGCCTTGATGATGGGCTACACCTTTCACATACGACTCTAACCCGTTGCTAGCCACGAACAACCGAAAACCTGCATCTCGCAAGTTTTGCAAAGTGTTCTCAACCTGCGGGTACAGTTCCCCATGACCAGCGCTTAGGAGTGTCAGTTGTTCTTCCAACAACAAGTTGTTGATCCGTTGCTTGGTTGCCTCAGCAGCTCCGGGAATGACTTGGTCCCAAATCTCTTGGAGTAACAAACCTAACGCCCCTAGGATGCGTGTTGCAGGCGGCGTCGGTCCTTGAAACAACCCTTCTTGCTTAAGTCTTTCGAACGCACGTTCATAAGCAGGAACGATCAGTGTTTCGGTTTTAAATAATGTTCCATCCATATCAAATAGGATGGCATCGGGTCGTTCGTAGCGCATAAAAATCCCTTTCTATTCGAAGCGAATCTTAAATTTTAACAGCCCCACTTTGACCATCGCTTGATAAATGATCACAACGAGCGGTCCGAGGATCAGTCCGATCACACCAATCAGCTCAAACCCAACATATAAACTAATCAAGGTCGGTAAAGCTGCAATTCCCATTTGTTCGCCAAGGATTTTCGGTTCAATGATTCTACGTATCACAGTAATGACCAAGAAGAGAATGATTAAACCGATCGCCAGTGGCGGATCCCCGATTACAAGTAAATAGAGCGCCCAAGGCACCAATACAGATCCTGTTCCCAAAATTGGCAGTATATCAACGACCACAATGATGAATGAAATCACAATCGCAAAACGCACGTCCAAGATCATCAAACCGATAAGCGCAATGATAAAAGTGAACGAGCTGAGTATCGCTTGGGCACGTAGGAATCCTGTTACCGACTTTCGCAGTTTCAAGAGCACCGTCTCCACCTTATCTCGTGAACGTTCTTCGAAGAAGGAGAGGAACGATTGCTTGATTGTCGCCATGCTGTAACTAAACAGATACAACGCCACAAAAAAAACGATCAAATAAATCAAGAATCCCGGAACAGCGCTTAACACATTAAGGGTATATCCTGAAATTTGGGAAGCGAGTCCTTGCAAGGATTGAATTTGGTCGAACGCATACGTCTGGATGCTGGCGGCGACCTCAGGCGGTAAATCAGCTGTAATGCTCTCTAGACGCTCAATCGCTTCCACCACGAACTGGTTTAACTCGGCATAATTCAAGTTTCGTACGAGGGAGACGAATTCTGAGAATATCCGAGCCAACAACAAATAAAACATGACTAACAGTACGATGACGAATAATGTGCATGTCACAGTCGCGGCAGCAAGACGATTCATGCGGCCATAACGCATAAAGAGTCCATTGAGCGGTTCAAGAAAAATGGCAAACAACAAAGCCAACAAGAAAGGGGAACCGACCGTAAACAAGCCGTAAAGAAAGGCAAGTCCCAGTATAATAATGAGTCCATTGCGAAGCAAATGCACACCTCTCCTATGTCAAGATCGCTTTGCGGGTTGTAAAATCAACATCGTTGTAATACATATTTGCCACCAATAAGTTGGGTCCACAGCATTGTGCTTGCGGACAATAGCAGTTCACTCGCATCTGTAAGTCTGCTTTCAACCATTGATCAAATACTTCTTCCAATCGGTCATCTTGCACATTACCAATCGCAGGCACATCTGAAAAATCAGTGACATATACGTTCCCGTTGAATGTGTTCACATTCAAGCGATTTCTGCCGTCAGGGTCATTGCGGACCGTGACGTTCGGCTCTTGCGCCAGACGACGAATTAGCTCGCGGTCGGCACGTTCGCTGTTGCATGCGAAGAATGGCAACGTCCCAAACAACATCCACACGTCGGGGTCTCGCATGTCGAGCAATCGATGGATCGCATCGCGCATAGGATGGAGCGAAAGCACCGGTAGCCCGGCCGCAAACGCGCTCGGATACATTGGATGCACTTCGTGTCGGCGACATCCCAGCTTAACGATGATGCGATGAATGTCCTCAATGTATTCCAATGTACGAACATTAATCATCGACTCCGCCGAAACGAATGCTCCCCCTTGAGCAAGCCGCATCGTATTGTCAACCAAGCGATCATACATTCGTTCTGCTAGTGCTAAACTTACGGGGCGCGCTTGGTTGGCAAAACCAATCTCGTAAAAATCGCGGGCATCGCGATAATTGAAAGAGATGTGAAAAACATCGATATAAGGCGCTAAACGTTCATACCGATCAAAGGGAAGCGTGAGATTCGTATTGATCTGCGAACGAACACCGCGCTCACGTGCGTAGTGGAGCAATGGGATAATGTATTCCTCAAGGGTCGCAACGTCGTAGGACGGCTCTCCCCCTGTGATACTGATCGTCTGTAAATGCTCTACTTCATCGAGCCGCTGCATGATGCGCTCCAAAGGAAGTCGCTTGCCTTCGACCTGAACAAGCGCATCGCCCACCGCGCAATGCTCACAACGCATATTGCACAGTTGTGTAACGGTAAATTCCACACTGGTTAATCGATGTTTGTGCCAGCGGTGCATGGATGTCAACGGGTCCCAAGGGTCATAAATAGCTATATTCGCTTTTGCGTTCATAGTACACCTCGGTATCATTGTACTCGAATGAGTACCGTTTTGAAAATAACCATTGGTTAGAGAACCTGGGAACGGGGCTGTTTGGCCTGTTGAATGAACGTTTGTTGCTCACTCGAGGCCAATACATTTGCTATCAAATCCCGAATAAAATCCGGCAAGAAATATTTCACATGCATCCCCTCGGCCAGCGTCTCATACCCCACTCGGAAAGTAAACATATCGATCGTACCTACACTGTACGTTCGCATCAATTCCAAGGGATGCCCTCCGACCGTCACGTGCTTTAACACAACCTGGTCTGAGCTATTCTTCTCAATGGTTACGGCCATGCCATCCATACACAATGTGCCCAGCGAGTAGCCTCGAAATCCAAAGCCGCGAATTGCTCGATAGATGTATTCTGCTTCAAGCGATTGTTGGATCGCATGCCATAGATGTTCCCCACGAAGCATCATCCGCGCAGGATTGATAGGGGAAGGGCAGACAGCAAGCAGCTGTTCCGCCGTCACAACACCCGCATCAAGCCCGCCTAGCAGTTGACCCGCGTTAACAAGCCCAATATCTGCACGACAATATTGACGCAGTGCGGAAGCGAGCAAGTTTCCGAAGATGGATTCTCGTTCGTGTTCAACGGGAATCGGTTCTGTAAGCACCGCGACAACCCGCTTCAGATGAAGCCCGGCTTTGCCAGCTTCTTTAGCAATGAGCGATTGTATCATGATGTCCGGTTCCGTATCATGTAAATCGACCGCTCCGCCTTGTGCACTGCAGATGGACTTTGTTATCCGGTCCACAATAAGCTTGACAACACCGACATGGGTGCCAAGCTTCCCTGCGGCCCCGATATAGGCGCCGTATGCTGACTCAATCTCCCCACAGATATGGTGGGTGTGTCCCCCCAGAATGAGATGAATCCCGGGCACCTCTGCTGCTAATCGGCGATCCATAGGCAAGCCAAGATGGCTAAGCACGATAACGAGATCAACACCGTGTACGTTGCGCAGACGTGTCACCTCTGTGCGCGCGGCTTCGAGCGGTTCCGACACATGCCAACCCAATTCTTGATAGAAGAGATGGAACGCAGCAGTTAACCCGATCACGCCGATACGCACGCCTTGCCGCTCCATGATCAGGCTGGTTCGGTTCCAATGCGGTGTGTTGTCCGCTGTGCCAACCCAATGTAAGTTCGTGGCTATAACGGGGAATTGTGCTTGGTTTGTATAAAGTTCATCAAGAATATCAGGCGTAAATGTTAATCCTTCATTGTTTCCCACAACGACAGCATCATAACCCGTTGCATTCATAACCGCAACATTGGCACCACCTAATGTTCCTTCCGTCTCTGGACGCATGCGGTCCATATGATCACCGATGTCAAAACGAAGCAGTTGCTCGGGAGGAACTTGACTTGCATATCGTTGGAAGAAGGTGCTGATTTTCGGCATCGATTCAAAGGCGCTGTGTAAATCGTTCGTATGCAGGATCGTGAAGGATAATTGCTGTGCATCCATCTGTTGATGTGTCACTCCTTCAGCCGCCGATTTGTGACATGCGCCGCGTCGTAGGGATATGACTTTGGGACTCTTGGGCCAACTTCGCTGCCATCTCATGATTCTCAGGTTTGATATCGAGCGCACGGTAAAAAATACGTTCAAGTGCAGAACCATCATCCACCCAAGGTCGCATATTCAATTCATCCACCCAATATAAACAAGGCTTTAACTGACCGTCAGCCGTGAGCCGCAACCGGTTGCAGGAAGCACAGAAATGATCGCTGATCGGATGGATGAGTCCATACGATCCTCGCCCGCCGATGAATCGCCAATTTTCCGAGGGACCATTGCCTTGAACGTGATGTACGGGAACTTGTTCAGCTGGCCAAGGCAACTGTGCAGCCACTTCTTTCACACGTTGCAACGAGAGGTACATGTTGCGCCAGCCGTCGTCATCGTGTCCGATCGGCATATATTCAATAAATCGGATATGTAAATTCTCAAGATAAGATAAGCGTAAGAAAGCTTCGATCTCATTGTCATTCATGTCCTTAAGCAACACAAAATTAAGTTTGATCGGTGAAAATCCGACATCAGCAGCTGCTTGTATGCCCTCTAACACTTTACTGAGCTCGCCTCTTCTTGCAATCATGCGAAACTTGGCGTTATCGAGCGTATCGAGCGAGATGTTTACCCGATGCAAGCCAGCCGAACGTAACGATGCGGCTTTGGGGGCAAGGAGCAGTCCATTCGTAGTCAGCGCAATATCCTCGATCCCAGGCACAGAAGCAACACCGGCAATGAGTTCCACAATATCTTTACGCACGAGCGGTTCTCCGCCTGTAATTCGGATTTTGCGAATGCCAAGCTTCGCGCCTACCGTGACGATCTTGCGGATCTCATCCGGCGTCATGAGCCGGCTGTAATCCATAAATTCAAGCCCTTCTTCGGGCATACAATACACACAACGCAAATTGCACTGATCGGTAACTGAGATGCGCAAATAATCGTGAACTCTCCCATAACGATCGATCAGTTTTGACACGGCCACCTCCCCTTTCTTGTACTCTTAGAGTGTAGCACAATTATGTGGAGTTTCCCATGGCCGTTGAACCCATATAAACAAATATGATACGCTCAGATCATTATGAATAAGGACGTGTGTCATGCATCGATTTGAAATATCCGATCAAGTGATCGATGTGGCTGCTGTCAGTTCGAAAGTTATTGTTCCCGCTCATGGAGCCACGCTTGTGTTCGTGGGCACGACCCGGGAATGGACGAATGGCCAGCGGACCATCTATCTTGAATATGAGGCGTATATCCCGATGGCGGTAAAATCGCTCCAACAGATCGGTGAGGAGATCGCGACACAATGGCCAGGAACGGATTGCGCCATTACCCACCGCATCGGCCATGTCCCACTGGGTGAAGCAAGCGTCGTCATTGCTGTATCAGCGCCCCATCGTGATGTAACTTATGAAGCTAGCCGATATGCGATCGAGCGTCTGAAAGTGATTGTCCCGATCTGGAAGCGCGAAGTATGGGAGAACGGTGCCGAGTGGAAAGGCGCCCAGACAGGAACTTGGAATCCATTGCTGTAACAAGAACGGAGCGATCCCAGAGTAAAATCACCTGCCTCTGGGATCGCTCCTCTGTCTGTTCTAATAAGCGACACGCTTGGCGCTTAGGAATGTGCGTTTCCAGTAATCGCGATCGATGCTGCGAATTTGCACGCCATTCTTTGGTTCCGTGCCGGCGTGGATCATCTGCCGATTGCCGATATAAATCCCTACGTGACCCACAACGTTATTCGATTTGAAACGACCCGGCACATAGAAGAACAGGAGATCTCCTCTGCGCAGGCTTTGGCGCGACACCGTATTGCCAATCCTGGCTTGCTCTCTTGCTAGCCGCGGGAGCACAACCCCGTATTTTCCAAACACATATTTGGTATACGATGAGCAGTCAAACCGATTGGACTCTGGATACGGTGCGGCACCGAATTGATATTTGACGCCTAAATATCTTCTGGCGGTTTCGACCAAAGCATTCATATCGATGTTTTTGAGCGCTGTAATCGCTTGTGGATCTTCGGACTCGCTCTCCAACATTTGTGTTAACGCATCATCCGTCATGACCGCTTTGTCGGCAGAAGGATCATTCGGATCATCACCGAAATCGAGTGATTCATCTACTTGTTTTGGATCGGGAGCGTCTGAATCGTGTTGATTGACTTGGGTGTCTGAAGGATACAAGAGAATGCCATCCGATCCAACATCAAAAACCATGTCTTCTTTGAACAAATCCGCCGCCGCTGTTGCTGATAACATCATTCGACCATTCGCAAGCTTAGGTGCTTCGGATAAGGTAAACGGTTTGCCTGCTTTCTCTGCTTGCCGCGAACCAAGTTTCAGACGAAACAGCACATCCCGATCACCAATTTGCTGAACACCGCTCCTTTGATCGAACGTGACATTCTCAAACTCCAACACTTTCGCAAGTTCATCGACGGCGATATATTTTTTCCCGCTGAGCATTGTGAATGGGATCAACACCGACGGTCCATTCGGGTCTCCGCCATAACCGTCTGTATTCTGCAGCGGTCTGACGGATCCTGGCGGGAACGGGGATTGCCCGTTGCGATCCATAATTTGTGTTCTACCTGTGATGCCTTCGGCCATCTG
>JBILCM010000124.1:0-4836 GCA_044353165.1 Paenibacillus sp. | reverse complement strand
ACCTTGTTTTGACCCCAGCCAGCAAGTGTGATGTCAGAAAAGATATTGTGCAACCTTGTAAGATCAGCGGACTCCATTCTTGCGGTAACGAGTAATTTCATCGAGCTTCCTCCTCTAAAATTGTGGATATCATGCGAAATTGATCTTTGGTTTGTTCGTAAAGTTGCTTATAAATCGCATATTTTTTTTGATAAAAAGGAACCATCTGGGCAGACGGTTTGTACGTTTGTTTCGTTGCTGCATCATGATGAAAGTTCAATTCGACATCCTTATAAAAATGTACAGCCATGCCTGCAAGGATGGCAACGCCAAGCGGCGCGCCAGCAGAGCCTTGAAGTACTTCGACTTCCCGATTCAACACATCCGCCTTGATCTGATTCCACACATGACTTTTCGTCTGACCTCCAAGCAAGCGGAAAGTCGTGGCCATCTCATTTGCGTGCTCTAAAAACTCCATATTATGACGAAGGGCAAAGGCTGCACCTTCCATCATAGCTCGAATCAAATCTCCCTGTGTGGTTTGCAGTGACATACCGAAGAAGACACCTCTGGCATCCGAGTCCCAAATCGGGGAACGCTCGCCAACCATATAAGGAAGAAAAATAAGTTCGTTATGCGGCTTCGCTTGTGATGCTTCTTCATTCATTACGTCATAGGTGTCGGGCAACTCTGATTTGTAAAATTGGTCGCGAAACCAACGCAACGAGGCACCCGTTGAACTCATGGCAGCTAATTTCAATATTTGTCCACCAATGGCATGTTTCATCGTAATGAGCTCAGGTGTTGGGTTCACGCAGTGACTACTCATCATTAAGACACTAGACGTGCCTGACATCTCTATTGCGATTCCCGGTTCAATCACACCTGCTTCCAATGCAGCCGCTACACCATCTACAGTGCCTGCAATGACAGGAATACCCTCCGGTAAATGGGTTTGTCGTGACGCATCTTTCGTGATGGTACCGATAACTGTGCTGCATGGATAGACGGTTGGAAGTAATGCTGTGCGGAGTTGCAACGAGGAAAGAATGTCCTCGGCCCATGTTTTTGTGTTCATGTCATACAACTGCGTGAGACTCGCATGCGCTTCGTCCATACTGTATTGGCCAGTTAACTGAAAATTAATGTACCCATTCGCCTGCAGTAATGTGTACATCGAATCGTATCGCATAGGGTTGTGTTTTTTGTACCAGAGCAATTTGGCTGCTAAATAAAAAGAATCGGCCTTGTTGAGTGAATAATTGATGATTTGTTGTTCACCAATCGTATGGTTCATGATTCGAGCCTCTTGATCTGCTCGACGATCCATCCAGATCAATGCTCTTCCTAGTGCATTTCCTTCGTGATCCATAGGTACAAAAACAGGCGCTTGTGAACTCACGCCAACAGCGAGTATATGAATGTCTTGCGCAATACATCGTTCCATAATCTTGTTGGCGATCCTGATGAATGCTACCCACCAATCCATCGGATCTTGCTCAACCTGGAATCTTGCAGGGTAATAAATCGGATATTCTTCTAGAGCAGTATGAATCGTTCTGCCTTGCTGATCAAACACAACACCCTTCACTGTGGTTGTCCCAATGTCAACACCAAGAATACATGATGTCATGGATGTTCACCCTTCTTTCGCTTCGGTTTCTAAGACTGTGACACCAAGTGTTCGGATGTGCTGCAAAAACATTCCCGATGTTGCATTATCCGTAATGATGGTGTCAATCTGATGCAAGGGACAGATCGGATAAAACGCAGATTGGCCGAATTTACTATGATCCTGCAGAAGAAACACTTCTTGAGCCAACTCAATGAGCACTTTCTTGACGCGAGCTTCTTGTTCGTTCGGTTCAAGCAAGCCACGTTCAAGTGTCAAGCCGCGTGTAGAGAGGAAAAACTTCTGTATGGCATATTGCTGTAACATATTTTCTGTAGATTCCCCCACAAAACAGTGCGACTTTTGCTGTAAACTTCCGCCTGAACAAAACACATGGATGTCAGCGCAATCCTTCAGCACATTCACCACATGCAAGGAATTCGTGACAACGGTTAGGTTGTGCTTGTTACGCAGCTCGAACGCAAGCTGAAGCGAAGTGGTACTGGCATCAAGTGCAATCACTTCATGGTCATGCACAAATTGGGCCGCTTTCTTCGCAATCTGTCGTTTCTCTGGCATCAGAGTCGAATTTCTTGTTTCGAAAGAGATTTCCGATCCGATGTCTTCCTTGTCATTATTGCGGGCCGTCATCTTAATCGCACCGCCATGCGTGCGTTTAAGTCGTCCTTCAAATTCCAATTTCTCAAGATCTTTGCGGATCGTTTCTTCGGTGACACGGTATCGTTGACTAAGCTCAGTGACAATAACAGCATGTTGCTGTTCAACAAGTTGCGCGATCTCTTCCCTGCGTGTAATGGCGAGCACACGTTTCACCTCCTGATCATATGTTGACTTAATATTTTTTATTATTTGTTTTTCTTTTATTTTCTTTATATTAACTTTATGAAATGAAGAGGTCAATTTCAAAAAAAAATAAAAAGACGATGATCCTATTAAGAACTGACAAATTCTTAACAGACACACCGTCTTCATGTTACTCTTCTTGCACTTATGTCTGGCTGTATACCAAGGGGTTCAGATGGCTTGAAACAAGATCACCCGGGTTTAACCCTGGGAACCAATTCTTAAGATCATTACGTCTTGCATTACTGTCAGGTTCAACAATGATCGATCCATCAGCAACGTATATCACAGTCATTACCTCACGCATAACTTGTGTTGGATTACCAGGTGCACTGTGCATTGTCCAACCAGCATGGAATGTCGCATCCCCTGCGTTCATCGCCCCATAGGATACGGTTGGAATTTGTTTTGATTCAATAAACTCTGCAATATTTCGATGAGATTCATCTGAAATTACATCTTTATTGATATAACCCAGTTTGTGTGTGCCTGAAGCGAACGTCATTGAACCTACTTCCGCAGGAATATCAACTAAAGGCATCCACATCGTGATTGTATTTGACGTCTCCAGAGGCCAATAGACTTGATCTTGATGCCATGGTGTGAATCCACCCCCTGGTTCCTTATAAAGTGCTTGATCATGATAAATTCTAACACCAGCGACACCCATCAATTCTGCAGCGATTTTTGCAAACTTTCTTGCCAACACGAACTGTTTCACTGTATCATTCTTTACCCAAATATTACTCACTTGAATGAATGCTTTTCCATACGTTGTGCGTTGATTCATTAACATCTTTTGGCGTGCAAATTCATTAACAACTTCGCCAATTTCTTCACGAACGACTTTGATCTCTTCATTAGTCGCCACAGCGCGCAATAGAATATGACCCGTTGTTTGATAAGACTCCTTCTGTGCATCACTTAATTCATAATCGTCGGTTAAAATCTTGTCTACGGCCATTTTATATGCACCTCTTTTTGTAAATTCTAATTGAGAGTATACTTATAAAAAACAGTAAAGTATTTGTTTTTTTAACCTATTTATTTATCAAAAATAATTATGTTAGTAAGGAGTTTGATTTATGTCCATATTGAGTACTTACCTAGATTCACATCCGATCGTCCCCTATATTCGTCAATGTGATCTTCCGTATCGCAAACCCTATCGTCATGGTGAGAGAAGATTATTGGATTACCTGCTTGTTTATGTTCAAAAAGGCACATTTGAGCTGTTTATTCAGGATACAATGTACCAGCTTCAAGATGGAGACTATTGTTTGATTCAACCGAATGTCCTTCATTATTTTGGCGGTCTTACTGAAACGATAACACCGTACGCTCATTTTGACGTTTTCTACACTGAACGAAGAACTGAAAGTTTTCCTACACGTCCAGGGCAAACTCATCTTGTTGCCTACTCACAATTGATGCAACCTGTATTGAATGATTTCGATGATTGTAAATTGCCCGTTGTATTTCGCCCCAATAAACCCGAAATATTTCGAAACATGTTCATCTCAATCATTGAACAATGGCGATCGGGTCATGTCTTAGCACGACAAGAGGCACATCACAACTTAGCACGCATTCTTTTGCAAATCATTAGTGATTTCACCAAGCTGCGACATTCTGAGTCGAATAATAACCATCAGTTTCTGGAGTGGATCCCTTCATATTTGTCCCTTCATCTCGCAGAACCTATTTCCATTCAAGACATGGCTGATCGCGCTCATCTATCACCATCGCGTTTCGCTGCTTTATTCCAACGTCGTTTTTCGATGTCACCCCATCAATATTTACTTCATATGCGCATCAATCATGGGAAAGAATTGTTGCTGAATACGGATCTCGATATAACTCGAATTGCTGAGTATTGCGGTTTTGCAAACATATATCATTTTTCAAAGATGTTTAAGCAGTCAACTTCAATCTCTCCGAAACAATATAGAATTGCAATGAAACAAAATATGAACTAAAAAACGCCCCTCCTGCTGATGCAAAAGGGACGTGTTCATCTTTTATTAACTATTTATTTATTCAATAATGCAGGTTTGGTGCAAGTGCTTTTCATCTTGTAAAGAAGTCCTAGATTTGAACTGTCGTGAAAACCGTGCATCGCTTCAAGGACATGATACGCGAGTTCACCGCTTGCACGATGGTTTCCACCGTTACGTATGGCATTCGCCATATCGACAACACCAACACCGCGTGCATTATCATCATAAGGCAGTGTGATCGGGATTTCCTTCCATTCTTGTTCACCGATTTTTTTCAACAATACGGGTCCCTTGAACGTATTCGGATCTGGCACCCTTAATGTCCCTTCGGAGCCGTAAATTTCAATGCGCGGAAGATCGCTATTACCTGCCATAATGTCG
>JBILCM010000014.1:0-42538 GCA_044353165.1 Paenibacillus sp. | reverse complement strand
GTGGTCGGCACATGCCCAGACGTTGTTCCCATCTCCATCAATGGGGATCACAACCGTTGCTTCCGTGTTCGCCGGAATGGAGATCAGGTAAACGACTTGTCCCTCAACCTTCCGCCAGTGGCTGTGGATTGTTCCATGCATGCTCTCATAGGAGGCATTCACATAGGTCAACACGCCGCCAATCACGGGTCGAAGATGGATGCGCTGAAATCCCACAGCATCCGAGGCGAGTTCTATCCCCGCCATATAACGATACATCCACTCGCCAATGGACCCGAGGGAATAATGATTGAACGAATTCATCACCGCAGAATAGAACCCGTGTTCTTTCGTCCAACCGTTCCAACGCTCCCAAATCGTTGTAGCTCCGTGACGGATGGAATACAGCCAGGAAGGGAACGTCGTTTGATGCAACAGTTGATACGCAAGTTGTGCGTAACCCGTCTCGCAAAGCACAGGAAGCAAGTAGCTTACACCGACAAATCCTGTCGACAAGTGAACATCCCTCGACACAATGTCGTCCGCGAGATGCCGGGCTGCCAGAGGCCGTATCGCTTCGGGCAACAAATCCATATGCAAAGCAAGGACATACCCCGTCTGCGTTCCTCCAAGAATCGTCCCGTCGTCAGCGACGAATTTTCGGATGAACGCTTGACGAATCGTGGCAAACCATTCACGATATCGTGCCGCATCTTCTGGATGACCGATCGTGTCCGCAATCTCTGCCATCAATTTCGCACTGTATGCAAAATAGGCGGTGCTCAGGACATCTTTGGGCGTATCTGCGGCAATGGATAACCAATCACCGAAACCCGCCGCGGGGCAGATCCAATCCGTTGCGATACGCTTTGTGTATTCCAAATGCCGGCACATCGCATCATAATTTTGCTCCAATACACGCACATCGCCATACATGCGCCATATTGTCCATGGCACGATCACAACCGCGTCCGCCCATGCCGCGACCCCGCCCTGCAACCAACCGCCCGTCGGTGCAACATTCGCAATCGCACCGGATTCGAACTGGGCGTCACGCACATCTTGCATCCATTTATCAAAGAAAGGGGCGGAGTGCATATTGTAGGTGGCGGTGCGAACGAACACCTGGGCGTCTCCGGTCCAACCGAGACGTTCATCCCGCTGCGGGCAATCCGTGGGTACACTTAAGAAGTTGCCGCGCTGTCCCCAGACGATGTTCGAGAACAATTGGTTCACCATCGCGTCCGATGTTTCGATGTTGCCGGCGAGCGGGGTATCAGAAGCTACAGCACATGCGGTCACATGTTCCGGCAACAGCGTCCCGGGATAACCGCTCACTTCCACGTAGCGAAAGCCGTGGAATGTCATCAACGGTTCGAAGGTTTCTTCGCCTTCGCCGCTTAGAATATATTCATCCACCGCACGCGCACTGCGCAGGTTTGTTATATAGACTGAGCCGTCCTCGTTCAACATCTCGGCAAATCGAAGACGAATTCTTGTACCGCGTGTCCCCTGCACACGCATTCGCACCCAGCCGGCGATGTTCTGGCCAAAATCCACAATGGTTACGTCTTGCTTCCATGCATTCATAGATACGACGGGCAATGTTGCCACGACGCGAGTCGGTGGCCCCATGTTGGGAACGAAAGGTCCGCATAACTTGTGGGCATCATTCACCTTCGCACTTCGCCAGTCTCCTTCTTGTTGCTCCCGCATCGATTTGTGCCACTGTGGCATGTTCAGCCGGGCATCGTGAATTTCGCCCATCAGGAGATCCGCATATTGGATCGGGCCATAAGACGATTGCCATTGATCGTCACTGATCAACACCTCGGTGTCGCCATTGTCAAACTCTACATGCAATTGCACCCATGCATGCGGTTTGGTGCCGTATTGGTAAGGACCGAACATGGCCACACTCCCGGAATACCAACCGGGTCCGACGACAACACCGATCACGTTCTCTCCTCGTTGCATGGCCATTGTAACATCGTAAGACTGCACCATCACCCGTTGGTTATAATCGGTCCAGCCGGGGGCAAGCACTTGATCGTCCACGGGTTGTCCATTGACATACGCCCGGTATACACCTAGAGCCGTCGCATATAGGATTGCCTTGCGAATCGGCTTAGAGCATTCCCATGCACGGCGAGCATAGAACACCTCGTTGCGGGCGGGGTGGAATGGAGCCGGAGGGTAATGGAACGGACCCTCCCAAGCGCCTTCACCAAAGCGAGCCTGGCACGATGCTTGCACCCAGGCCTCATCCGCTGCAGGGCCTTCAATCCAATTCGGCTGGCTCGTCGGCACACACTGCCACTTCGCATCTGTGAGATAACGCAACACTTGACCATCTTCGCAACACACTGTCAAACACGCTGCCAAAGCCGCATACGGTTCCCCGCAATCATAACTCGCATTGCTATTGAGCATAAACCCAATACGGTTTGTGCCAGAACGCAAGGCATCCGTCACGTCACCCCATGTCGGGTACTGAAAATGGTAACCTGTAGCGATACGTTGCCCATTCATATAAGCGATCGGGCGACTGTCCCCTGCGAAGCACAACCATGCATGGGAGATTCGAGAACCCCCGGGAATTTCGAATTCGCGCTGGAAATACGTCATTTCACCCGCATATACATCTGTTGTCGCCGTCTGTCGCAACGCATCAGGCAAGCTAATCCATTGTGCATCGGTTAAGTGTCCCGAACGGGCATGAGCATCCGCAAATCGAGGGTCAATGCGAACAGCATCATCCGGATGCGTGATCCATCTGGCTTGATGGTCATCATGATGCAACAACCCCATCGTCCAGTGGTGCTCTTCGCTCCAAGCTGCCGGCTGATCTTGTTCGTCCCAGACCATCACGCGCCAGGCATACTTCACATTGGATTGTAAGGTGTTGCCTTGATATTCGATAAGTATGCTGTTCGAAGACGCAACCTTACCGCTATCCCATTGCAAGTCAGCCCCATCATCACGATGCTTAGACACAATGATGCGGTAAGCGGTTTGCTTCTTGCCGTGTAAAGTGGAATCGATTTTCCAACTCAGACGCGGTTGCATCGTCCCGATTCCCAAGGGATTATTCATGTATTCGGTCGTTAATCCAGTCACTTGCACGATGTCTCTCGTCTCCTTATGCATGTAGATGATCATGTCCAATCATACCCGGCTTTTTTCACTTCGTAAAGAAAGGGATAAGTCGGGATTGTTTCGCATCAGGATAAAAATCCAACACTTGTGTGCGGAAATCACGAATCGATTTGTCTTGTAATTGTTGCAGAAACTTCAGCTTCACTTCTTGGCCAACTTGGGTGTCTACTAGATTGTTCTGCTCCGATGGATCGATCTCAAGATTATACACTTCATCATAACTGCCATTGGGCGTGACACGATGAATCCATTTCCACCGTTGATCGCGACACACTTGTCCATTCCCCAACGCACTTCTTACCAAGGGGTTATTCAAATTGCCGTTCAAATCGTCCATCGCAATGGCGCTGTACACATAATCACGATGTTGCTCGGCAACATCTTCTTGTGTACACAACGACCAGAACGACTTGCCTGCTGAGCGCATCGGTTCTACACCTAATGCCTCACAAATGGTTGAAGCCAGATCGACATGCTCAACCAGGTGATCCGCTTGCACATCCGACTTCACCGTTCCAGGACACCGCATAAACAGAGGTACCCTGATGGAGGAATCGTAACCATAACGCTTGCTATACAACATCCGATGTCCTAACGCTTCCCCATGATCACTTGTATAAACAAATAATGTATCTTCTGATAAGCCAAGACGATCCAACTCATCCATCAGCATACCCACACAAGCGTCCGTTGTGCTTACTTGCGCGTAATACCCTCTGGCTATTTGCTGATGTCGTTCCTCGGTAATATGTTGAAATTCCTTCACGAGCTCCAAATCCATAACATCAGCAGGCGGCGGCGTTTGGTCACCGCGTGGAAATTCATCGCCCTTATACATGTTCCAGAAGTTTGCAGGCGGCGTGAATGCAGCATGCGGTGTGAGATACCCTACATAGAGAGCAAAAGGCTCTTCCCCTCGCTTCATCTCGTGCAGAAATTCGATGGCCGTGTTCGTGATGCGTGTCTCATAATATTGTTCGAAGGGCACAGGACTCGGACCGATGTAAGCATCGGCAGACCAGAATTTCTGCAGCTTGGGGTCGTGACAATTGATGGGGTAACTGTCTGCTGACGGCACTCGAATCACATGACCAAAACCAAGATCAATCTCATGCGTTCGACCGACCGCAACCGTCTGATACCCAAGCTTACGCAAGTGGTCCGGCCAAGTCGCTTGTGTCGGCGCCATCTTGACCTGATTGTTCCAAACCCCGTGGGTTTCGGCATACTGTCCGGTCATCAAACAAGTTCTTGAAGGCACGCAAGCTTGCGCTTGGCAGAATGTTTGTGAGAAATACGTGCTTTCTCTTGCTAGTCGCTCAAGATTGGGGGTATGGACCCGATCATCATGTAAACGAGACGCATCCCATCGATGTTGATCAGACAATACGAACACTAGATTTTTGGGCATGATCATTCCCCTTCTCACATGAAATCATTCACTCTTTCACACTACCTAACACAATCCCTTTGGCAAAATGACGTTGTAAGAACGGGTACACCGCAAGGATCGGCAACGCACCAAGGAACACTTGCGCGGCCTGATTGGTGCTGTTACTAATATTCTGGAGGCGCGCCATCTCTTCAACGGATAAGTCAAGAACATTCTGCAGAATGACGGTCCGAAGGTAGCTTGACAGCGGATAATGGTCAGGTGTATTCATGAACAGAATGCCATCAAACCAAGAATTCCAATGGTCAATGCTAATTAATAGGAAGATCGTTGCAAGGGCTGGTTTAGATAGAGGCAAATAAATTTGCCAAAGCATTCGCCAATGACCGGCTCCATCCATGAACGCAGCTTCCTCCAATTCTTTAGGCAGTCCACGGAAAAAATTGAGGAGCAATACGACGTTGAATGCTAACAATGCAACCGATTTAGGGAAGATGAGCGCCCAGATCGTATCCAACATCCCCAGATCCCGAATGAGCATGTAATTGGGAACAAGACCCGCACTGAATAGCATTGTGATGAC
Source organism: Paenibacillus sp. (assembly GCA_044353165.1). GTDB lineage: Bacteria > Bacillota > Bacilli > Paenibacillales > YIM-B00363 > JBILCM01. Next base: position 37,424 of record JBILCM010000014.1, on the reverse strand, counting down.
AATTAACCACACATAGACAGTACGGAATGAGAAGTTTTCCGATTCTTTACTTAAAGGATAGGCAGCCAGAATGACTAACAATAAACTGAAAGAGACCCCTAACACCATGCGCTGCACAGAAATCCAAAGGCTTCTAACAAATTCAGGATTGTTCGCAGCATATAAATAGGAATCTATATTGAACCCTACAGGCCACAACTTCACGAGTCCCGCATCTACAGCATGACCTGCGCTTAAGGAGGTCGCAAAAAGTTGAACCAGTGGCAACAAACAGACAATTCCTAACATAATCATAAATAGGTTTAAGGACAAATCGAACGTTCTAGAGAGTAATGAACTGTTGCGGACCAATGTCTTGCCTCCTTCCTATATGTTCAAAATATGCGATATCGCGCAAGTCGGTATGCCAAGAAATACGAGATCGCCATTAATGCTGTCGAAATAATCGATTTAAACAACCCGATCGCGGTTGCTACACTATATTGTGCATCCACAAGTCCGACACGGTAAACTAACGTATCAATAATATCTCCGCTTTCATAAGTGACTGGTGTATAGAGATTAAAAATTTGCTCAAAGCCAGCGTTCATCACTTTACCAAGACTCAATGTAGCCAACAACACAATAATAGGCCGCATGCCAGGCAACGTGACATGCCATATGAGGCGCATGCGATTGGCTCCATCCAATCCCGCAGCTTCATATAAAGCCGGATTTACACTTGTAATTGCAGCAAGATACACAATCGTTGAGAAACCAAATTCTTTCCAAACATCACTAACAACCAATGTAAAAGGAAACCAGCGATTATCACCAAGGAAGTAAATCGGTTCAATCCCGAACAAACCAAGAAATTGATTGACGATTCCCGTGGAAGGCGACAAGATGTTGATCATGATCCCTGTCAGAATGACCCACGATAAGAAGTGTGGCAAATAAATCATCGTCTGCACCGATCGCTTCAACAATTGGGATCGCAACTCGTTGAGCAGCAATGCCGTTGTAATCGCAGCCAACTGACCAAAAACAATCTTCAACACTGCAATGTATATTGTATTGTAGAACGCCCGTTCAAAATCCGGCATCAGAAAAATGTACTTGAAGTTGTCCAGGCCAATGAATTCACTGTCAAAATACCCTTTGATCGGATGAAAATCTTGGAAAGCCATGACGATTCCCGGGTACGTGAGATACTCAAAGATGAGAACAAACAAAATAACGGGCCAAATCATGAGGTGTAACGGAATTTGTTTGCTCCACTTGTTTCCAACCATGAATTCTTCCTCCTTATCCTTACAATCAAGAAAAAGCGGGTTGTCCGCTTTTTCTTGATTGCCTTCTCTATTGGGCTATCCACTTATTTTTTGGACTTCGCCCATGCATTCACTTCTGCTGTAATTTGATCGCCGCCAAGCGCTTTCCAATCCGAGACGAATTTATCGAACGTCTCCATCGGTGCGCCCATAATGATTTTGAAGAATGTCTCATCTTCTAAAGTCTGTAAGCTCGCCCCTCGTGAGATCATGGTGTCCGTCGCGCTTCCTGTAAATTCATTAAACTTAAATTGATTTTTTTGATAATAGGCATTGATAACTTTGTGGGTTCCTTCGGGTCCGAAAACATATGCGAATCCATAACCGGCTGAATCTTTGCTTTCGTTCCATTTGATAATCGCATCATAATAATTCTTTTCTTCGGAATTTAGCTTATATTTATCCTTGTTGCCATTGACAAAGATATCAACGAACTTCAGATGAATCTTTGTGTTCTTCTTGGCATCGTTCGTGTTGTAAGGAGCAAACTGCCAAACTTGCTTTGGACCTTGTGGCGTAGTTTGCGTCTGGTACAGATCCCAAAGCTTCTGGTCCCCTGATAAATATTTATCGAACGTATTGATGTAATGATTGGCCAACTTCACTGCTGCTTCTGGGTGTTTGTACCCTTTCTTCACGACAAGCATTTCTTCAACGACCAGAGGACTTCCGACCAAAGCAAGCTTGTTGTCAGCCGAGAAGATAGGGAATATTTTCCACTCAGCATTCGGTTCATTCTTAATGTGCGGTTGCAAGAATGCGATTGGATTGCCTTGTCCGCCGAAGAACATACCGACCTTCCCGGTGGAGATATCTTGAATAAACTGTTGGTCGTTCTTTACGGCAAATTCGCGATCGATCAACCCGGCAGCGAACATGTCGCGCATCTGAGACAGCGCATTACGCATCTCTGGCTGAACGGAACCGTAAACCAACTTGCCCTCTTTATCTTTGATCCAGATCCCAGGGTAAGCATGATACCCATTGACAAATCCGATGCCGCTGTTGCGGATGGGTAGATAACTTTGGAAACTAAATAGATCTTTTCTCAGGCCCAAACCAACGGTGTCTTTCTTCCCGTCTCCATCCGGGTCTTGGTTCGTGAATGCGTTCGCAATCTTGATTACGTCCTGTATGGTTTTAGGTTCAGCTATATTCAGTTTCTTCAGCCAATCGGAACGAATAAACAGTTGTGTTGATGTTGCACCGATTCCCAGTTGAACTGACGGAATCCCCATGAGTTTTCCTTCATACGATGAAGAATCAAGCGCCCAACGCCCTTCGCCCTCCAGTGAATCCACAAGTAGCTGTGAAGCGTAATTCTTATAATGATCCGTTAAATCTTCAATTAGGCCGGCGCGGGCTAATTTGGACATCGTTTGTTTATCCACCAACATCACATCCGGCAAGTCGCCTGAAGCGATCATGACATTCACTTTTTCCTTGTACTGGCTTTGGTCAACAACCCATGTCGTCTTCATGTTAATTCCCAAATCCTGTTGTAGCAAAGAATATCGAATGTTCTGAAACATATCCTGTTTGTCAGCATAAATCGTCGTAGAACGAGTATACCTGGGCATGGTCACTTCAATAGATGGGTTGTATTTCCCCAATGGGTTGAACTTTTCTTTCAGGGCAGCCGCTTTTTCTGCTGCAATCTTCTCTGCAGTCGCTTTGGCTGCAGCTTGCGCAGCGGCTTTCTCTGCTGCGACGGCTTTCTCTACTGAAGCTTTCTCAGCAGCGGCTTTGGCTGCGGCTTGCGTAGCAGCGGCCTCGGCAGCAACTTTGTCTGCTAACAATTTTTGTGCAGCGATTTTCTCTTCCTCGGTCTTTGCCTCGGCTAGAAGTTTCTCTGCTTCTGCTTTCTCTTCAGCTGCCTTCTGTGCATCGGCTTTCGCTTGCTCTTCCGCTGCCTTGGCTGCTTCTAATTCAGCTTGCGCTTTCGCTGCGGCTTCTTCAGCAGCTAACTTGTCTGCTTCTGCTTGTTTCTCTGTTTCTGTTAATTCCGTGGATTGCGGTTGCTCCTCCTGTGCAGGCTCTGTCGTCTCTGCAGCTTGCGAACAAGCTGAAACAACGAGTGCAAGAATCAGGATCAGAACTAATAATAATCTTCTCATCGTTACCCCTCCTTTGAATTCAATTTCATTCTAGTTAGGTAATCGGTTTTGTCATAGATACAATTTGTTGTCATTACTTATCTTTTATTGTGAATCTTATTGCTGCTTAGCGTGTTCGATGGCATGAAGGATTCCCTGAAGAAAACCTGTTTGATGCGCTCGACCGCGGTGTCCCCAAGGTGTATCTCCGACGACATTCGGCACATGATCATCAATAATAAATCCATCGAATCCGACGTCATGCAATAAACGCATCATTTCGTAGGGATTGTAATTGCCTTCACCCAAGAAACACTCTTGAAATTTAGGAACTGTGCCTTGCACATCGCGAAAATGGACATACACAATTTTGCCTATAGGTCCGAATTCATGAATCATCTCCCTCACAGTCGCTGCCCCACCCTTCATCGAAGAACAGCTCCCCAGACACAAGTCAATGCCCCATGCATCGCTATTCGCCATCTGCATCGCTTTGCGAAAATCATCCGGTTTATTGAACAACCGGGGAACCCCACTAAGCATCTCTACAGGAGGATCCGCTGGATGAAGCGCCAGTCTGACTCCCGCAGCTTCTGCTACGGGAATGATTTCCTGAATGAAGTACGCATAATTTTCCCACATCTGCGCTTCAGATATGACTTCCGTGATGGATTCTTGAATCATCTTCTTTAACTTAGGCAATCTTTCGGTAACAAGGTTTCCACACACAGATCCAGGGATATCGGGCTCAACCAGAGCATGATCATAGGAGGATACTCTTGCGTTGCCCCTGGTCGTACTCTCGAATGACGTTCGCCAAACAAAATTAGGCATAAAGCTGTAGCCAAACACAGGTATACCCGCGATGCCCAAATTACGCACCGTCTGTTTCACATATGCCATCTGTTCTTCTTTACCGGGTTTGCCTAACATCACTTTCTCATAGAAATAAGGTGGAATATTCTCAATGGCTTCCAACCTGAGCCCGAATAACTCGCATTTTAGGCGAAGTTGTCGCAAATCCTCGGCTTCCCAATGCGTTTCACCAGGTAAGTTAGGTGTATTTAATTGAATTCCCGTCACACCAAGTTGAGCTGCGAATGTTAAATTCTCTTCTGTTAACTCACGAAATTGTCCGAACGCAAAGCGCATAGTTAGGTCCACTCCTTTAGATTTGGTATTCAACCTATTGTTTCTAATCCGTGCCGCGATGGAATTGATCTCGGAATTGTTGTGGTGTCATATACGTCCACTTCTTAAAATTGCGCGTAAAATAAGGCGGAGATTCGTAACCAACAGCTTTGCCAATATCCAATATTTTCAAATTTGTTGTAGCAAGGAGCTCCTTAGCCTTTAGCATTCTTGCTTCCATAATAAAATCCGATAATCCGGTTCCCGTAATTCGTTTAAATTCTCGGCACAAATACGGAGGGCTCAGATAGACGATCTCTGCCAGTCGCACGAGAGATAAGTCTAAAGATAGGTGCGCATGAATATAATCTTGTATTTGTTTCACCATGCGATCATTGCGGTCACGCTGTTCGGTTTCATGATCTTGTAAAAGTTGTACAGCCAAATCTAACAGTGACTTGAAAGCTTCACCTAAGTGGGTAGATGGATGAATAAGCAACCTGCTTTGTAGCTCCGCTGCCGATATCAGATGTTGTCCATGCTGATTTAACTTGCGAGCAAGCATCGAGGAAAGGGATAAATAAGACTCAAGTACCACATTCGGTGAACTCTCTAGCGCATGTTGAATCCATTGCTTCGTGTTCTCCAAGAAACGTTGTCTGTCACCGCGGTCCAATGCGGCTTCCAATTCCATAAATTCTCTCCAGTGCTGATAATCTGAACTTAGAGGTGCCGTTCCCCCGCTCATCTTGTGGACTTCATAACCTTCTCTTCGCAACAGTTCTGTGCCCCACGACCAGTTCAATAGATCAACCAATTGTCGATACGCTTGAGGTAAATCTCGCCAATCCGTATTTTTTTCCCCAATAATAAGTGAAATGGTAAGCTTGAGCATCTCTTTACAACTGCTTTGAATGGAACAAGCCACTTCATCAATCATTCGCGTGGTATGGGATACATCCACACTTGAATGTACACTAATTTCATCCCGTGGTTGAATAAACCAGAGGAAGCGCGTATCGTCTAGCATGACCATGACGATCTGAGCATACGGAGAGAAACATTCTTCCGTCATATTACTTAATGCGAATTTAAGTAACGATTTGTCTGTGAATGAGAAGGATGTGGGCCAAGCATCAATACGACCGCATACCATGATTACAGGCTTCGATGAGTCGAGCACAATCCCTAATTCTTTGAATTGTGATGCCAATTCGTTGTCTTTCAATGATTCATGAAGCAATCGGATCATGAGGTCCCTTTGCATGAAAACCAAATATGAACGCTGTTGATGTTGTGCTTTCTCGAGAATCGCATAGTTATATTTCGCTTCGCGGATCTGTGTGATGGCTTGTTTCACAGCCTCTACAACACGCTCTACACCTTCGTTCTTTAATATAAAGTCATTCCCGCCGGATCGCATCGCTTGATGCACATAGTCAAATTGACCGTGAGCAGTCAAAAAAATAACCTTGCACTTCGGCCAGTGTTTACGGATTTCTTGTTGCAATTCGAGACCATTCATGCCAGGCATCTCAATGTCTGTTAACACAATGTCAATTTTCGTTCGCTGTAAATATTCCAACGCTGTATTCGCTGTAAATGCGCGATAAATATCTAACTCTGTATTGAAATCTGCACTTTCTCGGATCTGATCATGGAGCGTATTCACAATATAAGGTTCATCATCAACGATTAAGATTCTATACATGATGCTGGGTCACCCTTCTGATCATGATCTCAAATGTGACGGCCAATCCTCCCAAATCAGAGCGAGTCAATCGTAAACCGCTATCTTCTCCACAGCACAGTTGCAAACGGCGATGCACATTCACCAATCCGGTGCTTTCTAGCGCGGCTTCATGAACGGATAGTAACTCGTTTATATTTTGGATGGTTTCACTCTCTACGTTCCCGTTATCTTCTACGATCATTCGCAGACGATCGGCTGAAATTCCGAAACGAATTCGTATGCGTCCGCCTGTCTGAACATGTTTTAATCCATGATTATAGGCATTCTCCACAATAGGTTGAATGATCATTCTAGGCACTTTCAATTGGGTAACAGGTGCCGGAATTGGATCAATGGACACCTGAATTCGGCCTAAGAAACGAAAGTTCTGAATTTCTATATAGGATGTGACATATTTCATCTCTGTTTCTAGATCGATTACATCTTGACCATCCCGAGTCATAAAATAAAAATATTCACCCAGATGACGTGAGAACTTATTCAGATTTTCCGAATCTTCTTGCAACACCATACTGTTCAATGTAAAAAAGCTGTTGTACAAAAAATGGGGATTAATCTGAGACTGTAGCTGTTTGAGTTCTGCTTTCTGAGCACGATACTTCTGTTCATACACTTCTTCAATCAGCTTTTTCAATTTTTGAATCATGCGATTGTATTGATTGAACAAATAATGAAATTCGTCTTTCCCTTGATATTCAATCCGTTGCTCGAAATCCCCCCGTTCAACAGCGAGAAAGCCACGGATTAATTTTTTAATCGGTTGGTGAATAAAGCGAAACATGCTGAATGCGAACAAGACAATAATGACAAGGGAGATCCCCGATAAGATCCAAAACCAGGTCTTGTATTGGTCAATCGCCCCCATTAACACTTGCTGCGGAATGAACATGGCCAATGCGAAGTCATACTCACTTGATTGTTCTGAAACAATCACATATTCTTCACCATTCCACTCGAATGTTCCCCAAGTGTTGTGCTCACTTGGATATTTCTTGGAAGCCAAACTTGAACGAAGTATTGATAATAGTTCGGAATCCTGTGGATTGCCGATCACAATGTTCGCATCTTTGAAGAATAGCAATGCCTGTCCTTGGCCATTGATTTGGAGTTGGGCCAACATCGAATTCAACATGCGTATAGACAATTCCGTCTCAAGCATATACAGCGGACTGGGACCTTTGAGGTCTGTAAAAAAGGGGGTGGTTGTGAACAGCAACTTGTCATTCCAAACTTGGAATAATCCATCCTGATTGGCCATTATCTCGTCTATCTTGCCTGAATCCAGATAGTTCACATATCCTCTAGATGAAATTGTTTTATTCCGAGTCAAGAGGTGTGCACTGGCATTCTCAATATAGTTGCTAGAATTCGCGTAATACCGTAATTTGTAGTACAGCGCGTTCAGCATGGAGGTGCGCTCTATATCTGATAATATTTCGTCAAGCGCACCTAAATATTTGAGATCCCGATCTTCAATGAGCTCCAATTGTTGTGTGACCATGCGTTGCAATTCCATCTCCACATTATGCAGGTGAAAATGAACTTGCGATTGCATCGTCGCCACAATCTGATTTGATGTATTTGTGGCACTCCATTGATTCAGCAATAAGCTGATTGTATATAAGGGTAGAATCACAAGGATGAACGCGAAGATGATTTTGTAGAGAATGGATCTGTTCACCCTTGGTATTAAGCGCATCCGTGGATTCTCCTCTTTAGCATAATCCGAATCCCTTGGTTTGACTTACGTTGTCCCAAGCTTGTTGATCACCGGACATGAGTGAGATGGGACGAATTTTAACAGCCAAATAATGAATCAACTCATCCATCAGCGCATGTTGAATGTCGGTATCATCACAGGGTGTAATCCCATCCGTGATTTTCTGTAAACGTAGGGTGTTATCGAATGGTACGCACACCAAGCGATGTTCCCCTCTTGTTACAACCCAGAATCCGTCCCCTTCAGCAATCGAGCGGGTCCACTTGTGGAACTTGTCCATCATCGGATAAGGATAAGTCGCTGATTCGTCGAGTAATTCTCTGATGAAGGCTTTACGTCTTTGTGAGACGGGTGGCGTAAATTTCCGTACCAATTCCATCTTGAGTTGTTGTGTGATCGACGAATGTTTCATCTCTAAGTACAAATTATTGCGCTCAAGTGGGTCGTCAGCTAAGTTATACAGCTCTCCTTCAGAAGAGTTGACGTAATAAATGAGTTTCCAGTCGCCTTGCACGATGGTCTTGAGCACATACGACTCGCTTAACGCTGACCGCATGGACCAATGATCCGTCGTCCCTTGTTGTTGCATGCGCTGATTCAAACTGCGTCCCTGCAGCGGAAGGTCAGTTGTATTCAACCCGCAAATATCGGCAATCGTTGGAAACACATCGATGGCCTCTGTAATGTCATCGATTTCTTGTCCGGCGTATTGTTGATCGGGCCATTTCACAAGCATCGGCGTCCGAATGATGTGATCATGGAATATGGTGTTGCTGTATTTATCGTTCATACCGTTGTAACTCGCCATGTCCCCGTGATCCGAGTAAAACAGAATCAACGTCTGATCGTATAACCCTTGATCTTTGAGCGTTTGGACGATACGTCCGATCTCATGATCGATATGTGTGATGAGTCCGTAGTACTGTGATAAGGCATTACGCATGTTACTTTCACCCATTTGGTGAAGGCTTGTTGGGCTATGTTGAAATTTCTGTTGAATATGCAGCGGAAGTTTATGTAGTTGTTCTTCCGTGAACGACTCCATGATCGGGATCGTTGCAGGATCGTACATCGTGTCATACGGTTCAGAGGGACTCAAGGGATGATGTGGACGATCGAAGGAAACATGTAAGAAAAAAGGTTGCTCATGCTGCTGGTGCAAAAAAGCAATCGCACGGTTCGATACGTATGTCTCTAGGCTATCTTCAATGGGGATATGAGACGTCCCTGTCGTGATCACACGATTTTTCTTCAAACCACCTGCGCCCGCGTTATCTTCGATTCTTGGAATTTTGACATCCCTAGAGATGCCTCCATGAACTTGGTCTGTTGGATATGGATACCCTTTGCTTATACAGAATGCTTGATAATTATCATCGAGATCTGTAGAAAACACGATGTCTTCAGGCAGTGTCGGCACCATACGTTCAAAGCCAAGACGCTCTCCCATGCAATTGAGATGAGCCTTGCCCACATGGAAAGTGTTATAACCGTGCTCTGTCATAAACAACGGCATACTTGGCGTGTCTTCACTTATGAGGCCATGAAAGCCATATTGACGATGTGTATGCAAATACTGCCCCGTCATATAACTCGTTCGACTGGGCGCACAGAACGCATTCTGAACGTAACACCTTGTGAATTCTGCACTTTCTTGTTTCAGGCGATCCAGATGCGGTGTCTTCACCAGAGGGTGGCCTTTGTACCCTAAACATCTGAAGTTCAATTGATCGGTCATGAGTACCAATACATGCGTAGTAGGTCTGGTCAAGATTCACAACTCCTTAAACTTCACGATGCGTAATATCTTATCAGAATGAATGAGTTCGCACCACGCTCATTGTATTGACATTCCTTATCTTTTGTTGCACTTTTCTAAGTAAGGATAACACCCTTGTAATGTTCCACCATTCTCATCAATGCGGCTTCCCCTTTTTCCTTGCTTGCATAAATCCGAGGATCACGTCCTAATGCTGTTCCAATAGGCGGCTTATCCATATCCTCTTCCGAGTGACGGATATCGACCCATCTGGAATCAATCGCCATCATAAGCGAGGTCTCGTATTCAGCAGCATGATCCCCTTTGCCTGTCTCAGAAAAGATGCCGTCATGCAACATCAAGGTTTGGGCGACACCGCCTCTTTCTTTATACGCATCGATCGCTTCTTGAACAGAGGTGAATAATGGGTAATGCCCTGGGATCAAAATCACTTTATCGAAGCCATAACATTCAATTTGGAACAAACTGTGGACAACGACTTGCTTGAACAATGTCCAACCGCCAAAATCTGTAGAACGCTGGGCATTGACGGCAAAATGATCTCGCGGCACTTCCAATGTCGAACAGATGACATCCGCTGCGTTGCGACCGAATGCATCCACTTTGTCCAAGTGGCGCTCACATATTTCGGCACGATGGTCACTCCAAGAAATGGGAGGCATAACCAGCCCCCCAATATGAACAGCTAAGTGCTTCGCAATGCCAAGTGCTTTCAATGTGTCAAGCCCATAGGGGTTGTGAAATCCGTGCCACTCGAGAATGCCAATAGGTAAATAGGCCACATTGCAATCCCGTTTGCAAGCAGCAATCTGCTTCGGACGCAATTTTTGAAATTCGACGGTCATCATGATTCCACATCCGGATTATGGTAGTTTCGCGGCCATTCGAACGGTGCAAGCAACGCGATCAAATCATCAGGTAGTACGTTCCCATCCGATACAGCGATATTCAAATCCACCTCATGCATCGTCTTCATTCCTGGAATCACGACCGACACGGCATCATGCGATAAACAAAATCGCAAGGCGACTTCCGCTAATGAGGCATATGACCCGTCCGTATACTCGTGAATCGTGGCCTTTAATTTCTCCACTTGCTCCAATGTTCTCATAAAGCGTGCGCCTTTGAAATAACGCCTGCGCATATCACTCTCATCCCATGATAAGTACGTATCTGCCGTCCAGTTGCCAACAAGCGCGCTTTCGTCGAATGGCACCCTGGCAATCACCGCAACTTGATTCGCTCGACACGCAGGGAACAATTGATGATGAGGTCGCTGTTCAAACAAATTATAGACCACTTGTTCCGCTGCGATCATCCCCGAGTTGGCAATGTCAACCCCGTCGAGTGGACGGTAATCCCGAATGGAAACACCCAACTCACGAATTTTTCCTTCTTTCTTTAGTTGTTGCAGCGTATCATACCATTGTGTATCACGCGTACCGTCTGGAAACCAACCATGCAACTGATAAAGATCAATCGCTTCAACCCCCAAGCGACTCAAACTCGCCTCACACTGTTCCCGCAGGTGTTGTGCATTATACAATCCTTCAATCGATGGATTGTCTTCATGTGGGCGCGGCCATTGTGTGGGCTGAACCTTGGTAGCCACATAGATGTGATCGCCCTTCCATTGTTTCAACGCGCGACCGATGACCTCTTCGGATCTCCCTTTGCCATACATCTGGGCGGTGTCAACAAAATTAATGCCTTGATCCCAAGCATGCAATAACATGCGAATGGATTCTTGATCTTCGATCGGACCAAAGTTGCCCCCCAATTGCCACCCACCAAAGCCGATCTCCGAGACGTTCCATCCCGTCTTCCCGAATGTGCGGTATTTCATTCATTCCCACTCCTTGGTGTCAAATTAGAACTCACAGTTTCTCAAAATTTAAATATTTGAACTCGATTTTCGAGCAAAATGCAAAGTGTGTCAGACTCTCTTTCTCATCCTGGGTCAACTTACTCAATTCAGCATGCTGACTCGTCATGATGATGTCTTTAATGATTTGTTCAAGCGATCTGTGATCCCCGACCCGTTCATAGAGCTTCTGCGCCCACTTCTTCCCGTAACCGACATGCCGGCGTTCATCAATGATATCAATCTCTGCCGTCATGCCAGAGATCACATCGCCTTTCTTGTAATACGCATCCATCGACTTTTTCTTACGCGTGAACGAACATGTTTCCCCAACCATCGTCAGTTGTGAATAATAATCTTCTAGGTTTTTAAGCGCATTCTCACCGAACGGCAGCGGTACATCTCGCAAATCATATCCCATCTGTTTCAGACGTCGGGCCCCCATCTGATGGTGTCGTGATTCATCCCAGATGTGTCGGCTGAAATCAACATAAAATTCGAATGGCATATCATCAATACCATAGAACACATAACACATCGGATCGACCACTTGAATCTCTGTCGCATAATGCCACATGAATGTCTTTAAACTTCCTGCGAACTCTGTAGGTGGCTCGATGAGTGACGATACCTTCAACCACTCCGGACGGGTTCGTTTCTCAGGCGCAGGTCCATATGGAGATTCCACCGGGGTCGTCGGTTTGGGTATTCCATAGTTGCTTCTCTCGTCAAGATCGCCTATAAACAACAAATAACTTCTGACATAAGTGCGCCAAGATTCCACCGATTTCAAGACTGAAGGGTTGTGAACCGCGTCGTGAACGAGTTGTTTAGCCCATTCCACTTGCTTGCGTTTCTTAGGCAGGAGTTCTTCAAGCAGATCTAGCGTTGGCGCATCAAAAATCGCATCCAAGCCCTCACTGAAACGCTCATAACAACGAATAAGATTCGTTTGCAACTCAAGATACCAACCCGCAACGAATGCATAATACCCGTCTGCCCGACCCAGATCTTGAATGGCAGTTAACACTGCCTCTGAAGGAACTTGAATCGTGTCGTTATTCTGCAATTCTTTCTTTCGTTCTCGCAACCGGTCAGCAATTAACATGTTCTGTGCCATAAAACGTGTTAGCATACAACGATCATCGAAATCGGTGGCCGCAGGTACCCATCCCGCAATCATGCGTGCCGATGCCCATTCCAGAAAAATAAATCGATTTAGAATGCGCACCTGCTCAGACGCTCTCGTCCAATATTGATTTAAAACCTTCTTCTGTTCCTCTGTTTGAAACTTGTCTTCGTTCGGTTGGAACGCATCAATTTCGAATTTGATACTCATCTGAATTCCTCCTTGTTATCATTACAATCTCATGATAAGAAAACCGGTCAAAAAAAACATATCTTATTTGCTGAATTTTATATTGTAATTGACATGAACCGTATGGGTTGTACCTAAGGATTTCGTTGATCCAATCGAAAATTTGGCAAATACCACAAGAAAAAAGAATGCTTTGTCGTTAAAATAAAATCATTTCTAATTACACACATGGAGCGATCATCATGCCAAAGAATGTAATCTTCATCTTATCCGATCAACACCGCTGGGATGTTGTAGGAACAGAAAATCCGAAAGTCAAAACACCTCATCTGGATCGCATGGCAAGGCAAGGCATTCGGCTTGACCATTGTTTCACTTCGACGCAACCTTGTGGGCCATCCCGCGCTTCAATCATGACGGGTCGATATCATGAAGAACATTTAATGCAAAGCAATGGGACCATATTAGGTCGTTACGAGCGGACATGGGCACAACAACTGAGTGATCACGGATACCAGACCGTTGCTGTCGGCCGAACGCATGAGATGGATAAAGGATTTCACAATGTGATTCGGGTCCCTTCCGGGGAAAGCTACCCGATCAACTGTCATGATCCTAAAATGCAATTGCATTGGATGAAAGATTCGTATATTGGTCCGAGTCCTGCACCCTTCGAGGAATATTATGAGACGAAGATCACAAAAACAGCATTGGAGTTTTTACGAGAAATGAAGCGGGGTGAAGAACCGTTCGCATTGTACGTCGGTTTTTTGCAACCTCATGCCGCCTTTACACCGCCTGAACCGTATTGGTCCATGTATGAGGACCTCGATGTGACGATGCCCGACGACACTCTTCCTGAAGCCGATTTGCTTGTCAAAGCGCAACAATTTGCTCAAGAGGTGGACGAAGAGAAATACAAGCAGATTGTTCGAGGATATTATGCCATGGTCAGTAGCATGGATGCTTGTATCGGCATGATACTAGATGAGGTTGAACGACTTGGGATTGCTGAAGAAACATTAATTGTCTACACAAGTGACCATGGGGAGATGCTAGGAAACAAAGGCCTGCATTCCAAAGGTTACGGTTATGACCCTTCTTTCCGCGTACCTCTGTATGCAGTGTGTCCAGGCAGCATTCCTGAACAAACCAGCTCGCATGCGCTTATTGAACAAATTGATTTGGCCAATACGATCATGGATGCTATGACTGTGCCGAAGATGTCTACCAAAAGTCGATCTTTCTGGAATGTGTTACGAGGAGAGCAAGAATCGCACCGAGAGTGGGTTTACAGCACCTTATCGAATGGATTTGTGTGCAGAAATCACAACTACAAGTGGATTCACCGGGTCATCCGCAATGAATCCGTGGATGAAATTTATCATTTGACCAATGATCCTTGGGAGAATGAGAATCTGATTCATACGCCCGAAGGACAACAAGTTCTCATCTCTTTCTACCCTATCGTGGTCAATCACATGATTCAAAATTTCCGTCGTCCGATTACTGATTTTGACCCGGAAGCGGTTCAGAAGCGTCTTCTTCCATTCTTCACCAAATGAAGATTTCACTTGCCAGCCGTCAGTGCTTTCTTCTAGAATGAAATCAAACACAAACCTAGGAGAACGGCAATGAAGCGACATACGATTGAACACTTCTGGAATCAAGATCGCTTCCCTTTCCATATGGCTCCACATACGATAAAACCAGGGACTGTTATACATCCCCATTCTCATGAATTTGTTGAGCTTGTCTATGTCCATGAAGGTCGAGCCGTTCATCAACATCGCGGGCAAGAAAGCGAAATTCAAGAAGGGGATGTATTTATCATTGAGCCGGATTCCATTCATTCCTACAGCGTCCAACCCGATGCGGCTCCCGTGAAAGTATACAACCTTTTATTTCAACCAACGTTGCTCACACATGAGTTAAAAGCGATGATGCAATATTCATCGTTCGTTGGTTTTTTCTTCTTCGAACCTTTCTTGCGACAACATTCCGGTCTGCATTATTATCTTCAGCTGAAATCTTTGGTAAAAATTGAAGTGGAGATGATTTTAAGACGAATTCAAGAGGAATATGCCGGTAAAAAGATCGGTTACCAAATTCGGGTGAAAGCTCAATTGATTGATCTTCTTGTCCTATTGAGTCGAAGTTATGAGAAGAAAGAGGTATCCCTCGCACAAGGCAAATATTCGGACGAGGAAATTATTCAACAAATATGCCATTTCATAGAAAAATATTCAGCGCAAGATTTAACACTTGAACAGATAAGCAAGCTCAGTGGGATGAGCCAATCATCTTTTGTAAGCAAATTCAAAAAATACACAGGCCAAACGATGGTAGAATATCGAAATAACATACGCATCAAGATTTCGCAAAATTTACTCAAACAAACGAAACTCTCGATCACAGAAATTGCATTGGAAGTTGGTTTTCATAATTTCTCCCACTTCAACAAAATGTTCAAACATAAAACCGGATGTTCGCCTAAAGCGTTCCGGAATACTACATCATGAGCCTCAAAAATTGTGCGTACTCCTTCGTCGATAAGTGATATTTGCGCGCGGTCGTGATCTCTTGAACTTCAAGTTGTTTGATTGCAACCGTATATTCTTCTTTCGTGATCCTGCGGGACTGCAAGTTGTCATCCAGTTCAATCCGCTTAAAGAAACGATATTTTGCAAAATCGATCAATTCCTCGCAACCCTCATGCCCAAGCTTCTGGTACAACATCATGATTGCCGCCATTTGGCGCTTGCGTTTACCCAGTTGACTGAATCGATAAGCACCGTAAATCAACAATCCAACGAAGAGAAAGTACCAGAACAATAGAATCACCCGCATTTCAACGATTTTCCTTTATAGTTGTCATATTATAGTTGTCATAAGGTATTACTCTTTCACTTGCAGCTGGGACCTCATCGCCGAGTGTCCGGATCCGCATAGAACACTGCAACGGATGGTGAAAGTCCCAGCTTTCTCAGGAGTCCAAGTAATTTCATAAGATTTACCCTCTTGAATGACTTCATTCACGGAGGTGCCTGTAATCTGAAATCCATGTTCCCCTTCGATCACATTGACTTTGAATATAACAGGTGAACCGACGACCAATGGGACGGACTCAAATTTCCAAGCCCAATTCGTGACTTCAATTTTGATCACGCGTGGTTCCGTATTTACCACATCCTGTTGTGGGGCAACAGGTTCGGGTGCGGGCTGCGGAGTTGTCACTGTCACAGGCGCCGGAGTTTGTACTGGAGCGGGTGCTGAATTTGGCGCTGGCGTGGGTGCCGGAGTTGCTTTGGGGGGAACCGGTTCAACGACGACGACTTGCTCTTCTTTCACTTCAACGGCTTTCGTCTGCGCAGGCTTAGTAACGGTGTCTTTCGAGGTTGCTTCACCGGATGATTTCTCGTTCGTAGTTATAGGTGAACTTTCACTCGTTGTTTCGATGACAGGCGTTTCCAAAGCGCCTTGGTCTGTTAATATGGATTCTGTTGTTTCGACAGTTGAAGTGTCTTCTTTCGTTGTTGACTCTTCCGAGCCACAACCTGTGATCAGCAGAAGGAACACGAATAAAAACAAACAAACCGCTTTCTTTCGAAAAGACATACAAAATCCTCCTTATTCCTTGATGGACTGTTCATGGAACAAATCAATGCGACCTTGATTGGATTATAGCATACCTGCTCATGTTGAATAAAAAAAAGAAGAGCCATAGGTCCAGTCGCATCACATACGGTTCATCACCCGTATTCCCCATTGGCGCTTCTTACAAAAAAATGTTATATGTGGAATCCACGCACATTCTGATCGCTAATGAGGCGCACTCTCTCTTGTTGCGATAGTTGTCGCGGTGCACCCATTGCTCGCAATTGTCCTTGCGCAACCGCAGGATCATTGTTGCGCTGTTTGAGAATGGTCAGAAGTTTGTCTCGATAAAACTTACATTGCCCCTCCGCCGTCAAGGCTTGATTCACAAGTTCATCCGGATCGACCGCAATATGGAACAGTAATTGTTCGCCGTCTTCCTCAAACCAGATGTATTTCCAAACCCCATCCGTCACCATGAACGATCGACCGCCGACGTTGCCAAATTCACCGAGTATCGTCTCACGAACATAACTGTTAGGAGCGTTAGGAGCGTGAACGACATCCCATAAGTTCTTCCCATCGATACCCTCAGGAATCGGTAGACCCGCAATACGCAAACAAGTCGGCAAGATGTCTTGCAGTCCTACTGGACTGTGGTTGACTCCCGGTAACCAATCCGCTCCCATCACAGTGTCCAAATCCCCCCGAACCGGTGGAGTGACAATGAAAGGAATATGACAGGCGCCTTGAGTAAAGTTTGATTTAAACCATAACCCGTGATCACCCATGTTATCACCGTGGTCAGATGTGAAAATAAACCAAGTGTTCTCTAGCATGCCTTCCTCTCGCAACGTGCCGATGATGCGATTCACAGCCCGGTCCACATGCGTAACCAGGGCATAGAATGCCTTACGCGCTAGCTCAGTCTGCCGCTCGGACATCATGTCGCCACCGAAGGAAGCCACGTTCCGTTGGTGGTAAAGTACGTGTGCATCTGTCCAATTGCCCATGACTGGTTTGGGGATATCATCGCGATCATACATATACAAATCTTGTAGTAACGGTGTTAACGGCGGGTGCGGTGCGGTGAAGGAAGCCCACAAAAACAGCGGACGTGTCCAATCGCGCCGCTTGATCGTTCTGCATGTTTCCTGCGCAATCCATTCGGTTGGATGTAGATGGTCAGGCAAATGCCACGGTGTCGTGGCGGCATATTCATTGCTTGCAATGCCGTGCGCGAAAGCCCGTCCAGGGAACCCTTGCTCAGCGAGCCACATCTCGTAATCGTCATACCCACGCTTACGTTGTTCGTCAACCCCAAGCATCCGACCTTCTTCGCATAACAGCATACTGTCAAACCCGTAATGACAGCGCTCGGGATACACATGCATTTTCCCAACGACGCGTGTCTCGTATCCCCCATCGTGAAGCAACTGGGGAAGGGTTGCTCGCGTTGGTAACGCGAATCCCTCACGATATGCAGTGATCCCCAGCGTATGGCCTTCCATACCGGTCATGATCGTTGCCCGCGCGGGAATGCATACCGGCGTTGCAGAATAAGCTTGAGTAAACCGCACTCCGCGACGCGCTAAGAAGTCCAGATGTGGCGTTCGGATGACGGGATGTCCCGCAATGCCCAATAAATCCCCGCGCATTTGGTCGGTCGTAATCAAGACGATATTCGGTTGTTTCATGGGGCAATCGTTCCCCCGTCAAAATTGACGAATGACTGTTCCATGCCCCTGAGCGCAAAATCACGATTCCTTCTGGCCCAATCGAGAAGTTGTTCTCTAAGCTCCCATAAGCGATCATGATACTCCGGATCATGCACCCGATTGATCATCTCTCCAGGATCACGACGCAGATCATACAATTCATCGATTTCGTGTGCGCGATACACGTATTTGTATTCCGCTGTCCGAATCGCACGAATCGTATTCAGATTTATCGTAGCCCCGTGGTGTTGAACGATGACATAATCGTGTCCACGAAAGGACTGTCCTAGTAACGCAGGAACAAAGGAATGACTATCCAGATCCGTTCTGATTTCCGTCTTCGTCAATTCCATCACTGTGTTGAACAAGTCCGTCAAGGTAACCAATTGATCACACGTCTTGTTTGCCCAATGAGATTTCCAATAAGCAACCAATGGCACCCGGATAATATCGTCTATCGCGAGCTCATTTTTCCCGATCAATCCATGTCTTCCCATACATTCGCCATGGTCACTGGTAAAAAGTATGATCGTATCTTCAAGTAGGCCTTGTTGGTCTAGCTTATGAATAATTGTGCCGAACGCATCGTCAATCATGGAGATTGTGCCATAGTATTTGGCTAACGCACGCGACATGCTTGACCAATCATGCTGAATGCGGCAAAAATTCACATTGCTATAATGTTTGCGGTACGTTAAAGGCTTATCTGTGTAATCATCGTCATAATTGTCCCATGTTTGCATTGAAGTCGGATCATACATCGAAGCATAAGGTTCAGGTACAATCCATGGCACATGCGGTTCCAAACAAGAGGCGAACATGAAGAACGGCTGATCATGCGTTGCCTCGCGATCGATCCAGTTGTTCACTGCTTCGCTCAATTGAAAAACTCCGCTTTGTTGATAATCGTAACTTGCGGTTGCTGCTAAAGTATGTTCCCCTTGCCGATCTTGGATCATCACTTGATCCGTTACAGCATAATCGGTTGGCTTAGGATTCAAATCCAATTCTTGATCAAATCCATTCAACGTAGGCGCAGTGTCCCCAATATGCCATTTGCCTGCATAAACGGTTCGATAACCTTCACGTGAGAGGGCCGTTGCGATCGTGTCTATATGAGGATCCAACCGCTTTTGAAAATCCAAGGGTGAATGTGAATTTTGTAGCATTCTGTGTTGATGAGGATGCATCCCCGTCAAGGCGCTTGCGCGAGCCGGCGTACACATCGGGCAGCTCGTGTAAGCTTGCGAGAATGTTATTCCATCACGCATGAGAGCGTTCAGATTCGGGGTTTGACATAAACCATGCTGTCCGATCGTCTCGGCGTGTTGTTGATCTGTCATGAATATAAGGATGTTCGGTCTTTTTTTCATCTTCGGGTCTCCTCTGTGAAAAGAGATAAAACGTGCGAGTGAGATCTCACCGCACGTTTCACTTGGTTGAATTACTTTAAATTTAAGTAATCTTTCTGGGTGTAGTGTTTTGTTGGGTCCCAATTCGGAAATTCAAAATCGGATTCACTTACTTTAGCACCCTTGCTTTTGGCGGCGTTAATAGCGTTCACCAAACCTGTATTCAGCTTGTTGTTCAGTACATTCAACGTTTCCGATGGATTGTTCTCAGCACCAGACATAATCGATTGGAACACTTGATCCAGGCTCGGCTTTACTTTGTTTTGTTTCACTCCACCCATTTCTTGCGATACCAGGGCAATATCAGGATTACGAACGAATGGGCTCGGTAAATTGCGAAGCAATTGATTGTGCAGTCTTACGAAGTCCGCATATTCAGGATAAGGGTAGTTGTTGGTATTGTCATTCACAGCCGGCAGTGGAGTCAAAGCAACGCCATCGGCCATATATCTCTTGTAGAAAGGTTCTGCGGCGAAAGCTTCTTCAATAAACTTTCCGACGGCTTCAGGATATTTGGTTTTTGCAGAAACAACTATCGTTCCAGTAGATGTTGCCGAGTTATATCCCGAGTATGGGAGACTGGAACTTTTGCGCTTCGTTGGATAATACGTCATCCCAAAATTCGCATTCGGGGTGTCCCGCTTCAACTGCCACATTCTCCAACGGGCATCCATGAGGAATGCCGCTTTCCCTTGACCGAAGAGAACGGATGCTTCCTGTGCTTTCAAGGAATACGATGATGGGAGTATGCTTCCATCTTTCTTCACACTCAGGATAAACTGCAACGCTTCGTTCCAAGCGGGATCTGCCAACGTATATTTACCGGTCTTTAAGTTCAGACCGCTTTCGCTTTGATAAGGATCGATCCCTTGTGCCAATCCTGCAATGATCCGAGTAGTATAATCCGCTGCTCCGCCAGCATACACCATGCCATAGACGTCGCCTTTGCCTCTTTTGGTAACGGCTTGCATAATTAAGCGCATCTCGTCCCATGTTCTTGGCGGCAGGTTCGGGTCAAATCCCGCGTCTTTAAGAACGTCTTTGTTGTAATAAAGCATATACATCAGTTGCGGACCTGTTAGCGGCCACGTATACGTTCTGCCATCGATCCGATTGACGCCGTCCGCGAATGATCCGGGACTGAATGTGTCATACCATGCGTCGGACACGATACCATCCACAGGTCGAATCAATTTTTGTGCAATGAGTTGATTCAACTCGCTACCTTGGGGCATATGGAACAGGTCAGGTAAGTCCCCAGAGGAGAATGCCGCTTGCATCGCAGCATTGTGTTGCTCCCAAGGATTTTGTGTCCCTTCCACGCGGATTTTCCCTTTGTACTTTTCGTTAAACTCTTTAATCGTTTGTTGACCAGCGGATTCATCGCCTTTAAGCCAGTCTCCTGCTGCCCACAATCGAATCACAACTTCTTTTTCCTTCGGTTTGGCACTCTCGGCTGCTTTGGCTGCGGCAGCAGCTTTCGTCGCAGCGGCTGCTTTGGCTGCAGCAGCCGCTTTGTTGGCTTCCTCGATGGCTTTGGCTGAAGCCTCAGCCACTTCTTTAGAAGCTTGCGTTGCTTGCTCTTCCGCGAGCTTGGCATCCACTAAGGCTTGTTCCGCTGCCGCTTTTTCTTCAGCAGTTTTCGCCTCGTCTAATGCTTGTTGCGCTGCAAGCTTCTCAGCCTCGGCTTTTTCCAAAGCAGCTTGTGCTGCCTCTCTAGCGGCTGCAGCTTCTTCTTCAGCTTGTGCTGCAGCTTCTTCAGCAGCTATTTTTTCTTGTTCTGCTTGCACAATCGCAGGATCTGCTGTTTCACTGCTGCTTTCACTTGCATTGTTTCCCGAACATGCAGCAACGAAGACAAGCGAGAAAACAAGCAATAACATCAACAATCTGGCCATCATTTTCTTCATTGTGAATCCCCTTTCATTGCATTTGAATGTTTACGTTTTCATTGTAATCTGTGACTTTCAAGAATCATACGTTTGTTTTTTTACATTTGCGTGCTGTTTTTTTACTAATCCAACAATTGTTCGTTATTGCGGAATTCAATCGGTGTTTTCCCAAGTTCTCGCTTAAAAAGCCTGCTAAAATGCCGTTCATCCCAAAATCCCACTTTTTTTGCAATCTCAGATACATTCATCCTTGTGGATCGCAGTAAATCTTTAGCTTTCTGGATTCGAATTTCTGTCAAATATTGAACAAATCCTTTGCCTGTCTCTAGCTTAAACAAGCGACTCACATAGGACGCGTTAAAGCCTGCTTGGTCTGCTAGTAAGCTAATAGATAAATCTTTATCATAATCACAATTAATAACTTGAACCAACGTTGCGATCAATTCGATGCCTTGGGTACTTTGTTGTAATTGTTGTCTGACTGGCGTTTGTCCCGCCGCCTTTCGTAACTCAAGCAGCCCATGGATATGCCTTAAAACTTCAGACAATTCCTGTTTATTGATAGGTTTAAGCAGGTAATCCACAGCACCTAACCGAAAAGCGGTGCGGGCGTATTCGAATTCATTGTATCCCGTAATGACAGCAACCGGTTGATTCCACTGTCGTTCTCTCATGTTTTTGATCAACTCTAGGCCGTCCATTCCAGCCATGCGTATATCTGTAAGCACAGCATCAATCGACACCTTCTCGAGCAGCGCTAATGCTTCTTGTCCATCACTAGCTGTTGCCTTCACCGCGAATCCAAGACCGGCATGTCCAATAAGATTCTGTAACCCTTTGCGCATCCATATTTCGTCATCCACGACCAGGAGTTGATACATTCGTCTCACCCTCTTTTGGGTTGTCCACGGGAATCGCGATTTCCACCACCATGCCACGATCCGGCTCACTCGCAAAACGCAATTTCCCTTGTGTACCGTAATACAAAAATAAACGTTGTTTGACATTGTACAAACCTAAATTATTGCGGTTCAATTCATTACTGTCTTCATTGGACAATTGGTCCTGCAACCATACCAATTTCCCTTCCTCGATTCCTATTCCATCATCGACGACTCTTATAAGAATGGTTTCATTACGTTCCAAGACGGAAATCCAAATTTGACCTTTCCCTTTTCTAGGCAACAATCCATGCAGGACGGCATTCTCGACTAACGGCTGCAAGATCAATTTCAGCACCGGTTGATCCAAAAAATGTTCCTCCACATGATAGTGGCAAGTAATCATATCCGGGTAACGAACATGGATGATCTCCATGTAATGTTTTACATGTTGAATTTCTTCTTCCATCGTAGAATGGGAGCCGCCAACGATACTGTACTTAAACATGCCGGCCAACGCATCACTCACGACGGAGATTTCATCAACTTGGTACACTTGACCAATACAAGACATCGTATTTAAGGTGTTGTAAAGAAAGTGGGGATTGATTTGTGCTTGGAGTGCCTTTAACTCCGACTCTTTGTTCAAAAATTGCAGGTGGTACTCCCGAACTTGTGCAATGGAAACCTTATGCTGCAATTGGTCCAATTGGGAGACCATGCGATTGAATTTTTTCTCCAATAGACCAAATTCATCATGTCGCTCGACTGGAATTCTTGATGAGAAGTCACCGCCCTCTACTTCCTTCATGTATTGCTGAAGTCGTCGCAAGGGAGCCGTGATGATCCTGCTTAATTGTGAGGAAAAAATAAGGATAATGCCAATAGCTAGGGCACCTATGATGAACATGATATTGCGAAAATAGTCCAATCTGGATGCGAGTTCATGGAAAGGGACTGCACCAACAATCTTGTAACCCGTTTTTTGTGAAGTTGAGTAACCGATCAGGAGTTGTTCACCGTTCCATTCGTAAAGAAAATGACCGCTTCGACCGCTAATCAGACGTTGAAACTCTTTATTCTGAGCAATATTGAATGGAGAGGGTTGATTGGGAACGACCGCTTGCCCATCTTGTGTAAGCATAAACACGTAACCGGTTTCACCCAAATGAATGTTCTCGTTCATTTTGGAAATATATTCAGGGTCAAAGTCGATGAGCAATGTGCCTTTTTCTTGAAAATCAGCATGATCCGTTAATCGCACCAAATAGGTAATGACGGAATCCCCTTTGACATACGTCTGGGGGTGCGCTGGCAGCAATGCATAATTATGTTTGGCTATGGCTTCCACATACCAAGGATCGCTGTTGAAATCATAGGACAGATCTGCCATTTCGTTCGCTTCATAAACCACCAATCCGAGATCATTCACGACAAAAATTCCACGAAGTCCCGGACGTATGGTTACCAAATCTCCGATAAACATGCGAAGATACCGAATGGTATTGACATCTTGCGTGTTGTTCGTATGTTTTTCCATGCTGAGAAAAAATTGCAAATCTTTGTTAAATAAAACAACGTTCGAAATATGTTTCATCTCTGCATCGAATGCATCCAATTGGCGCTCTACTTGACGTGAAATTTCAATCACAGAAGCGCCAAATTCCTGCTCCAGAACTTTCGCTGAGTTGTAATAAGAGAGAAACAATATCGAGACAAGCGGCACGAGACTGACAAGGCTGAAGGTAATGAGCAATTTGGTGTTGAGTTTTAAATTCCGGAATTGATTCATCAAAATCTGCGTGAATTTCCGCATGGAACTCACAACCCTTATCCTTTGATTGAACCCGAAATGCCCTCTACGAAGTAACGCTGAAAAACAATAAAGACGATAATGATGGGAATCAATGATATGCTAGCCGCTGCAGTTGCACCGGTCCAATCCGTCGAATATTCACCGATAAAATGAAACATGCCTACGCCCAGCGTTCTTAACTCAGGTTTCCCTAGAGAGAATACTAGTGGATATAAGAAGGAGTTCCAAGCCCAAATAAATTGAAGAATACCTGTCGTGGCAATAATGGGCTTCGATAACGGCAACATAATTTGGACGAAAGTCCGTATGAATCCACTCCCATCCACTTTGGATGCTTCTTCAAGTTCCTTAGGGATCCCTCGAAAATGAGCAGTGAACAGCAGAATGAACAACACATGAGCGCCGCCAACTTCTGCAATAATAATGCCTGCTAACGTATTATTCAATCCCAAAAAATTGACTAGCGTATAAATCGGAATAATGGTGTATCCCTTAGGCATAAAGAGTGTTGCCGTAATCATGCCTAAGAAAAATATTCTACCAGGAAAACGATAACGCCCTAAAGCATAACCCGTCATCGCACATACAGCGATTACAATAGCAACAACCGAAACCGTGATGATCACCGTATTCGAGAAATAGGTAGAAAAATTTGCAACATCCCATGCTCGAACATAGTTTTCAAATTGAATTTCCTCTGGTAACAAACTGAGTCCGCCACTGATGTATTCAACGTTGGTTTTTAATGATGAAGAAATCATCCAGATGAACGGATATATCCAGATCAATCCGATGATCACCAGCATAAGATGAACGAAAAGAATGGACATTCGCTTCCAAACATTATAGGTTAACATGCATAACATTCTCCCTTATCGCTTAATGCTGTTGCGATTTCTTTGCACCCGTATATCGAACCAGAAGTCCAAACACGGCAGACACAACTAGAATAGCAATGCCATAAAAAACACCCGCCGCAGACGCAAATCCGACCCTTGCTTCACCGCCGCCTTGGAAAGCATAGCGATATATATACACATCGACCATATCCGTCCTGAATGCCGGACCGCCACCTGTCATCGTCTGAACCAAATCGAACACATGCAATGCATTGACGGCTGACAACAACAAAATAACGCTCCCAACAGGTATTAATAACGGAACGGTGATGTACCTAAACGCGTGGAATACATTCGCACCATCCACTTTTGCCGCTTCGTACAGTTCTTTCGGTAATGACTGCAACCCAGCCAACCAATAGATCACTTTAATACCGAATGATTTCCAAATTCCAACGACAATGACAATAAGAAGTGCAAGATCTAATGATCCCAACCAGTCAATCGGCATCTCAATGACACCAAGTTTTAAGAGTACTTCATTCACAAGGCCTTTGTAAGCACCAAAAATAAATCGCATGACCAGCCCTACAACCGCTGTCGTCGTGATGACAGGTAAAAAATAAATGGTTCGATAAAAGGCGGAGCCCTTCAACCATGAAGCATTAAAAAGAATAGCAAGAATAAGCGCTAGTGGGACTTGAATAAAAATCATCGCACCCATAAAGATAAAGCTATTCTTGAATGCATTCCAGAATAACGGGTCTAGAATCACCTCTTTAAAATTTTCAAACCATATAAAATCAGTTAATGGTTCAAACCCATTCCATTCATAGAATGCATAAACATAACTCATAATAATGGGATACAAAGTGAAAGCAAAATATAAAATCAATTGTGGAAAAATAAACAAATAACACCATAGCATTTCTTTTCGTTTCATATTAAAAATCGTGGCCCGTTGCGTTACAATGTTCTGGAAGGACTCGGGTTGTCCCGTCATTGGTCCCATAGCTTCACACTCCCTCTGCTCATTCACAATTCATTATAACTTCACACGAATGCGGTCGGTACGTTCTTTTTTTTACATTGAAGTGACTCTTTTTTACTCTTCACGCAACTGGGCCAAGTTATTTTGAACTTCTAGATTGGAGGCAGAGATCTTCATGGAATCGTTAGCACTGTTGGTTGTTAGCATTGGACTAGCCATCACGGCTGTCGTCTTCATTCCCTTGTTGCTTGTGTTCCGTCGATGGCAGAAGGCAAAATTCCCGAATTTGCGCGGAGCTTGGTATGTACTTTGGACGCCGATTTTGTTGCTCATCGCTTACGGTATTAGCATACTCGTTCTTATGATGATCGCGAGATGGAATGGATAGTGAGCTTCCGCTTGTGTTACCGAACAACAGGCTGCCCTAACCATGTAAGCACGATCGTCGCTAGTAACAATGCACTATAGAGCACACAAGCTACCCATTGCCATGCGATAGCGCGAGGATGATGCCGTAACAGCCATCCTACAATCAGGAAGACTTGCAATCCATGCAAGCCAACAAAGTGAGAGACGCGCCAATCCCCAAGCTGGGTACTCCAATTCAAGAAGGGCAATCCCGCACCGCCGTCAGCACCGCCAACCGTGTGGCCGGTGAGCGCAGACATATACCCGCCGATGACTGTGCCCACAACTGTAATCCAGATCGCCATCTGAACGGCTTGACGGAAAGATGTCGTCCACACGGTTGGCGGGTCCCGAAGTAGACGAATGCCAAGCACGACCAGCAATGCCGAGGCAAATGCAATAAACACACCCATAATGGCGTAAATAATAATGCCCATTGCATTCTCCATGTTGTAATGGGACATCGTTCCTCTGGCCGCTTGTATTGAGATGAGTCCCATTTCAACGAACATCGACAAAGCCGTCCCGGTGGCAATCCACGATCTTGCCTTGGCAGAAGTAACATACGGGACGAGATAAGCCAAAGTCAGTACATAGATGCCAATCGACAAGGCAAATTTAATCGGTTTAATCCATAGCGGTATACCCAATACGAGTCGTTGATCGAACATCGATAAGATGACAAAAAGAAGAGCAAGACCCAAATGAATGGACCCCGTCCACAATAGTGTTCGGTTTCCATGTAACCAATATGTTTTCAACATGACACATCCTCCTCATAGGGCGACAATTGTGGCGCTTCAATCATACTTGAGAGCGAGATCATCAAACCCATTCCAATAAATTGTTTGGCAACCATGGCCGCATTCGGAATACCCGCAGAAGCAAATTTGTTGCTAATGAGCTCGAACATGCGAAGGTGATTTTCTTTGGCAACTTGCCGAATTCGCGGTTCTACCGTGGTGAAAGAGAACATCGTTAATAACAGTTCGTTGCGGTGCTGTTCAAGTAATTGTTGGAATACCTCCCCCATTCGAAGCATTAGTTGTTGTGGGGGGGCTTGAACTTGTTCGAAGGCGTCATAAATTTTCTGAACACCCGTTTCCAGAACCGCTAAATACAGATCTTCTTTGGTCTTAAAAAAATGAAACAGATACGGTTGTGTCACGCCTGCAACGTTGGCAATCATAGCTGTTGTCGTCTTGTAAAATCCATTCGTCGCGAATACCTCTATGGCCGTATGCAAAATTTGTGATTTCCGGTCTGCGGTTGTCGATCGAGCCATCATTTCACCTCTATTTATTTATTAATTAATAAATAACATGGATTAAAAAAAGTGTCAACTGAAACTTTCATTGACACCTCACGTGTAACGTTGATTAGAACATAGCACACTGAAACATTCTACAACCTCAGCTGTTGTTCCTCTTCCCATACCTGCTCTAACGCATTCATGAACACATGACTCGGTTGCGCCCCTGAAATCGCATATTTCCGATTCATGACAAAGAACGGCACACCCCGCACACCAATCTCTCTTGCCTCTGCTTCATCTGTACGAACTGCATCGCCATATTGCCCTTCGGTGAGTGCGCGTAGCGTTGCGTTGCGATCCAACCCCACATCAACTGCTAACGCTAGAAGCGTATCCTCATGACCTATATGCAAGCCTTCCGTGAAATAAGCTTTCATCAAGCGCTCTGTCATCTCGTCATGCTTTCCTTGTGTGAAGGCATAATGGACAAGCCGATGTCCATCGAATGTGTTCGTTTGGATGCTTTGTTCAAGGTGAAAATCCAATCCGACCGCACGGGCCCGTTGGGTGATGTCATGTGTGCTCGCCTTGGCCTGCTCCAAACTCATACCATACTTCGTTGACAACATCTCATGAACATTCGGATTTCCATCACGAGGCAAGGTCGGATTTAATTCAAAGCTTCTGTATACCACCTCTACTTGGTCACGATGCGTAAACTTTGATAATCCCTCCTCCCAGTGCCGCTTGCCAATATAACAGAAAGGACATACAAAATCAGACCATATTTCTACCTTCATCCATGTTTCCTCCATCATTGCTATTCATCTGACTGCTTTGCTTGCTTCACGCGACGCCGCACAACGCGGTAGATCGGTACACCGATCAGGCCGCCCAGAAGTACTACCGGAATCAGACCGGCGATGAACACAATCAAACCTTCAACGACGCTGATCATCACGTTCAGACTCTGCATTAGCGTCCCTGCCATGCGTTCCCCTAGATTGGGCATCGATACGCCTAACAGTGTGCTCGATTTCAATTGCTGATATAGTCGTAGCTCGACTGTCGAGTGAGCGACATGGTGATCCAGGTATTTCATACGTCCCTTCAACACTTCAATGTTTTCTTGAACGGTCGCGAGCTCATTCGAGAGGCGCACCAGGCTGTCCGTCCCCACGGCTTTCTCCATGAAGGAGAGCAGGCGCTGTTCGACCACTTGTTTCGCCTTCAACCGCGACTCGAGATCGACATATTCCTCGGATACATCTTGTGCGTTCATGCTCCGGTTGAATGTGAGGTGTGGAATCTCTTCAAGTTTCTTAAGAAATCCGTTGAAACTGCCCGCCGGCACCTTCAGTGTGAAATACCCTGATTGTACTTGGGCGGTGGTCTCTTCAGAGAATTGCACCAGATAGCCTCCGGACAGATGGATCAGGTCTTGAACGGCAATGGAAGCTTTCGCGTAATTGTCCGTTTCCAAGGTGACATTGGCAGTATAGATTAGCATGCGATCGGATTTGCTCATTGAATTCAGGCTATACGCTGCGCGGCTCCCGCTACTCGCGGGGAGAGCCATGTCTGCCTCACTTGGTGCAACGATTGCCTCTTCACGCATCGCTTTACTCTCATTCGAGCTGACCATCCTGTCTTCCGTCGATTGTGAACTTTGTTCAGCACTGCAAGCAGAGATCACCGCAAAGACGACAATCAGAGCGAACAACCTGATCCAAGGAACTTGGTTCAATTTCATCATACGCCCCTCCGAATTCATTGTTTTATGCTCGGCTGTTCCATCAACCCGAGGAATAGGGGTGTGGCGGAGGTGCTGTCCATAATACCGTATACAAATGGGCGGTCGAATCGGATCTCGACATCCGTCATCGGCGCGCTGGTGAGTCTCATCTCCACACTGGTGACGGCTGCGGCTTCGGTGCCTTGCTCATCGACACGGCAGAATGTCTTATGCACGACATCACTGATCAAAAGATCGCTTTGCCCCTGTGCATTCATTCGCGAGAAATCCGCTTGCGGAGTGAACGCAACGCCCATACCAAGCTTCGACAGCTCATCTTTGAGCCGATTCTCATAAGCGACTTCAAATTTGGGCAACGACAACATGACCTGCCCTGTTTGCATCGATTGAAGTATCGTTGTCAGGTCGCCTGTTTGAAGTTCCCGCACATAATCTCGCACGTTCACAGATGACCCCGGGAGAATCGCAAAAAATTGATATTTGCCATCCTCATAAGGGAGCATCACTCCTTGCGCCTGGTCGGAAATGAAATACGATAGGGTATCTGTGCGATGCATGAAGCTAGCCGTCGTTTCCCCGATCGAATTCTGGAATGGTGCGTCGTATGTGCTATTCGCATCGAACGGTGTCTGCCAATCCGACTTGAAATACACCGCATTCATCAAATACATCATCGTACTGGGATCGATTTGTTCCACGATGCTGTCAATGGCACCTTCTGTCTGTTTTTTCACCCATCCATTAATGGTGTTGACTGCTTGCGGCGATTCAAAATCAAGCGCTTGCGCCGCTGCGGCGAAATAATCCGCGTTCGCCTGTAAGAACGGTTGTGCCACCGGATATTGCTCCCGTAACCAAATCGCATTCGCCAACGACACATTCGTCTTCTCCGTCTGATGTTGCAACAGGCGGGTCAAGTCGCGACTCGCAGCATTGATCGTTTCTTGAGAGAGGTTGGCCGAAGCCAAAGCTTCTTTCATCGCGGTAAGCGTATCCCCTTGCGCACCATTCATGGTCATCGCAAGCGCCAAATAGACGGAAGTGGGCGAAATCAGCGTATTCCCCTCTTCGCCAAGCGTTTCTTGGAAAAGTCGCCAAGTAAAATCCAGCACGGATGTCTGGTAAGCCGCATCCATTCGCGCTGGAGGTTCAGGCCAACTCGCTGTTTTCACATCTGCCATCAAGTTTGTTGCTTCATTCTGGAACGCACAGCCCACGAACAGCATGGCCATACACAACAACAGTACGCCGAATCTCATATTCTTCGTGATTTGTTTCAATGTCGACACCGCCTTCGGTCATATTTACCCCTATAGACGAAACGAATAGAAAAATGTTGCAACGGCGGCGGCTGAACACATTCACAACGCGGAATCGATCGGCAGCAATTCGCTCATTTGATAAAAAAATAATTGCGTTCATCGGATTTCTGCGCATCGTAGGTGTATCCGTCCACGACAAAATCCTTCATTCGTGCAACGTCTTTAATTTGATCCGTAATCAGTCGATGCGCCATCCCGCCGCGGGCCTTCTTCGCGTTGTAACTTACCACTTTCAACGCACCGTCGGCTCTACGCTCAAGGAAGTGCACGTGCAACATGCGAGCATGCAGTGGCTTGGTCAGCAAGTTAAACTCTTCCGATGCTAGATTGATGATCACATCTTCGTTCGCCAATTCATCCACCACAGACTTCATCCAATATTGCACCAGATGGATGGCCGCGGGTTTCACCGTCAAGTCCAGTCGGTAGGGCCATATACACGTGTCGGGTTCCAACACCCCATACATCGCCGATAGAATGACCATGTGATCGTTCATATAAGTCGTTTGTTGGACAGAATAGGCTGAAGTCTGGATTTCTTGAAAAACGACGCCAGTGTAGCAGTCTATTGCACGGATCATCGGTTGTGTCGGGTCAAAATGTTGATAGCATGCGTACGTCTCATCCAAGAGCTTTCCTTTGAGTTTCATGAGTCGCCCCAACGTTGCGGGAGAATACGTGCGCAATATGTCAAAGAGATGCAACGTCTCTTCAAGGTTGCGGGGAAGTTTGTTCGGATGGGTGATGGCGGTTTGCGTGTGTTGCATTTTACTTGGGGATAGAATGATTTTCATAACTGCTCACTCTCGTCACTGTAAATTCAGGTTACGTTGCAGTTGGCTGCTTTTCCAGAGGTCGAGCGCCTGCCTCATCTCCTGCAGCGCAAGCGCGTGTTCTTGGGCGTACGCCAGATTGCGTACTTCACCAGGATCGCGAACGAGATCATATAAGAAACGATGTCCATCGGCATATGCGATATATTTATATCCCCGCCCGCGAACCATGTAACTCGCCTGATTCATCGGAAGCCATCCGCGTGTGTGCTGAGGATTCGGCGGAATTCGTTCACTGAACGTATAAGGGAATGCTTGGTTTGAGGATATGTGTCCTGTCAAGAACGGCAACATGTTGCGACCTTCCACTGTGGGGGGAATGTCCACAGCTGTGCATGCGAGCAATGTTGGCAACACATCCGTCAGACACATTGGAAGTTCCGAACGCTGCGGTTGCAAGACCTTGGGATATTTCATAATCAGCGGAACTTTGACCACTTCCTCATAGAATGCCATGGTCGATTTCCAGATCATGCCATGCCCCCCGGTCATATCTCCGTGGTCTGCTGTAAACACGACAATGGTGTCGTTGTCCAAACCTTCCTCTTGCAAACAGCGCAGCAACGCACCGACTTGATCGTCGATCAGCTTCACCGCAGCATAATAGACACGAAGAAATTCGCGTAAGCCTCGCTCGCCAATGGCATCCGCAGCAGTGCGGGAGAAGTCCGACTGAAACAACGCCTCACAATGTGGATTGCGCGGGAGTTTGATCTTCGCAGGATTGAACATCTCGTAATAGGGGGATGGTACTGCATTGGGATCATGCGGCAATTGGAAGGAGCAGGTGACCATGAACGGTCTGCCTTCCCCTTGTTGTTCCTTGGCATATGTTCGCAATCGGTCCATCGTCCGCTGTGCAACCATCGCATCGAACGTTTGCTCAACCGGAAAGTCTAATTTGCCCATTTTGCCAACAAAATCCCCGTAGATGTGATCCTTCAGCTGATCTTTCGCTTTATGGGCCGCCGCTTGGAACGCTTTGGAACGCTGAATGGGGAGCTTCCAGCCGTACCAATCCATCCATTCGTTGCGATCTTGCTCTGCGATTTGTTGAAATAAAGGTTCCATCAGCTTGGCGTATCCGTCATGTTCCGTGAACATATCTGGAAAATAAGGCAAGTCATCGTCGAGGAGATGCCACTTCCCATAATGATGCGTCCGATAACCGCGGTCAAACAACAGCTTGTCCAATGTTACATCTGTGGCTTTAATCCCTTCTTCTGTAGCCGGAGAATCTATCATGGGATAATCACGCCGGAACACGTTATGAACAATGCGGTGCGTATGCGGAAATTGACCTGTCACGAGAGAGGCGCGTGCTGGCGAGCACACCGGGAA
Organism: Paenibacillus sp.; assembly: GCA_044353165.1. GTDB lineage: Bacteria > Bacillota > Bacilli > Paenibacillales > YIM-B00363 > JBILCM01. Next base: position 4,388 of record JBILCM010000014.1, on the reverse strand, counting down.
CGGCGTGGTCGCCTGGGTGAAACAGACGCCCTCAGATGCCAAAGAAGCAAGATGCGGGGTTGGCACAGGTCCCCCGTAGCAGCTCATGACCGCAGGATTCAATTGATCGCACATGATAAGCAACACATTCGGTTGCTGCATTGTTCAAGTCTCCTTCTGGATGATGCTATAGACACTGTTTCTTAAATAAACAACAACAGACTGAGTGCCATCACCATCATGCCGCCGATAAGTCCGTAAATGGCGAGATGCGGATGCCCATATTCCTTCGCTGTCGGTAGTAATTTATCAAGTGAGATGAATACCATTATGCCTGCGACTGCGGCAAAGACCAAGCCGAACGTCACATCGCTAAAAAATTGCAGCAAGATCAAGAATCCAATCAGCGCACCGATGGGCTCTGCGAGGCCTGATAGGAACGAGAGTTTGAATGCTCTGCGTTTATTCCCTGTTGCAAAGTAGATCGGGACTGCAATCGCAATCCCCTCGGGGATGTTGTGAATCGCGATAGCTAATCCAATGGATATGCCCAATGTAGGATCATCGAGCGCAGCGATGAACGTTGCCAATCCTTCAGGAAAGTTATGGATTCCTACTGCAAGTGCTGTAAAAACGCCCATTCGCATGAGCTTCGCATTGTTTTTCTGCAGCTGATCGGCAGATTGAATTTCCTCTACCTTGTGATAATCATGAGGGTTCTCAGTGTTGTGGACAAAATAGTCAATCACCGCAATCAAGATCATCCCTGCGAAGAATGCGCCAACAACAGCCCAATTACCACTTACATTCCCTAAACTTGCTACCAGTGAAGTTTTGGCTTTGACGAAGATCTCCACCATCGACACGTAAATCATCACGCCTGCAGAGAAACCAAGTGCAATCGATAAGAACTTCGTATTCGTCCGTTGGGTGAAGAATGTCATGATGCTGCCGATCCCCGTACAAAGCCCTGCAACCAATGTAATTCCGAATGCAATCAAGACACTTTGCCATTCCACGTTCGTTGTGTCCCTCCCTCTAGGCGCACCTGCCATTGTGTTATTTTCATGTATATTGGCCAAAAGCGCTGTTGATTCCATGCAACATCCGCTCTATCCTCAAATGCGTTCAACATGCCTCATGAAATTGTTAAGGATGGCTTGCCACCCTTGCCGTTGCAACTCCACAGGATTCATCGTTTCCGCTTCGAATGTCTCGATCACCTCAGTGGAGCTGTTGTGATGGATGAACGTCAAATCCACTTGTCTTCCGTCCTCCATGCGATAACGGATCGCTTCGTGGAGGTTCACGATTTCATAAGTTCCGCGCATATCAAAACCGAAGCTCCCATCCTTCGCTTCCATCCGCCAACAGAAGGTACCGCCAACCCTTACATCATTGTCAGCGTATGGCGTGTGCCAGTCATCGGATGCTTGATTCCATTGCCTAATGTGCTGTGGATCTGTCCAGCAGTGCCAAACCTTCTCCACAGATGCTTGTATATTTGCTTTGACCGTAACGGTTTTATCATTCAATTGATCCATTAAAGTTCGCTCCTTTATGACGTACCTGTCACATCAATCAACCACATTCGCTTTAATAAAAAAAAAAGACTCCACTATTAAATATAATGGAATCTCTAAAAATAGCAAAGTATTGCTTCAGCAAGGTTACATTTTCGCGAAGAAATCTCTGATTTCAAGCCAATTATTCATTCGTGGGTAATGGGTTTCATCAATATTGTGCGGTGAAGTGAATAACAAACCTTGCCCGCGAAATTCACGAAACATCGGGGCGTTGTCATCAATCAGATAATCCGCGTTCACAATCCCCTTCTCACCACAGAACACGAATTTCATGGGGTCAAGGAATGGAAAATGTTCAATCAGCCACTCATACTTCGCATGAAACGACGTAGGCACGAACATCGCTGCTGTCGCAATGTAGACATCATGTCGCTCATTGAGCTCACGAACGACCGCTTGGCTATGTTCCATCACTTCCAAATCACGAAAAAATGACGGTTCAAAAATGATTTGTTCGATTTGCGGTTGCAGATCCGTGAATAGGTATCGAAGTTTCGTTCCCGAGAGGTCTTGTTCAGTGAGAAATTGATTGTGACGATCATTAAATTGTTCCAACAATTTCTTGTTAAATTTCGTTAATACCTCATCCATATCAATCGCAATACGAAGTTTTGGGTTATTTGGCATTAGCTCTGGATCCTCAAATTCTTCTTTAGTCGCACTGCAAATATCTCAAGAATGACTGCAAAAATCAAGATATAATAGGTCAAAGCCCCAACTTCTCGCAAATCATAGTAGAAATTCGCTGCATAGAACATATCAAACCCAATACCGCCAGCACCCGCCGCAGCACCCATTGCAATCGCAACACCGAAATTAATTTCAAATCGTAGGAAGGTCCAAGAAATCAAGTAAGAAATGGAGCTGGGAATGACCGCCTGAAATATAATTTGCCACCAGCTAGCCCCGCTTGCTTTCAGCGCTTCAATAATACCGCTGTCCATCTCCTCGAACGATTCAGAGTATGCTTTAATCAAGTAACCTACCGTATGGAACGTCATCCCGATCACCGCTGCAACACTACCTAGTCCTGCAGCCACAGCAAAAATCAGTACCCACAATACTGTCGGTACAGCGCGAATGAACGCCGTCACTCCGCGAATTGCATTCGAAATTCCGGAATTGGACAAATTCCTAGCCGTAAAGAATGCGAGAAATAATGAAATCACAGCGCCAATTATCGTTGTCAGAAATCCTAATCCCAGCGTTACGAACATCTGGTACATGACGCCTTGGAAAGTCACATGACTCAATAATGGTTGAAAGAAGATTTTTTTCGCATTCACTAACGTCTCACCCAACGCTGGAAAAAAATCAATGCCTTTGTAATCAAACATGAAGAAACCATAAATACTTAATAAGGTGCATACGATGAGCGTCACACGAATGGTAATTGCTGATCGATCCATCACATGCACCTTAATCTCCGGTTTACGTTGGACCATGGTGCTACATCATCACCCTTCTCACATAATTCGAAGAATACTCTACCGCAAGCACAGCAATGACGATAACGACAACGACCAAACTTGCCGCGGGGTAATTTAAACTTTTGTAATAGAGATTGAATGAAAATCCGATTCCTGTGCCTGTTAATATGCCGACAAGTGTTGCGTTTCGGATGTTGTTCTCAATCATGAACAATAACCAACTCATCAATTGCGGTAAGCTGGAAGGCAGGACCGACTGCGAAACGATCGAAAGATAGGATGCCCCTGTCGCCCGCAACGCTTCTACAGAACTATTGCTCACTTCATCGATCGTCTCCGTATAAGCTCGTGTCAAGAAACCGAATGTACCGAAGAAAAGTGCAAAATATCCTGTGTAGGCACTATTGCTGAAAGACAAGAGTAGAATCATGGACCATACCGACAAATCGATATTTCGGAAGATCGTCGCTACCATTCGTGTGAATCGGCTCAGTATGGGGTGAATTTTCGTTGTCTCAGAACCCATAATCGCAAAGATCAAGGCAAATAGAGCGCCAAGCGTTGCTGAAGCGAACGACATGAGCACGGTTTCTCTTAATTTCAATAAAATATCAGGCAACTTTTCTAATGAAGCCGCATTCGGATAAAAATTGGTTGTCCCCCACTCAATCGCCTTAGGGATTGCTGTAAAGCTTTTGGACACATCATACTCTGTAACAATCATGAACACATAAGTGATCACCACCAAGAGAACGATGAAGCTGAGTGTGCGGAATCGACGGAACAGAAAAAAACGATTATTCATGGCTTTCACCTGTATCGAAGATCAAATCACCAAAATCAGAACCGTAAATTTCATGGATTTTCTCTGCAGAAATTGATGAAGGGGTGCCATCAAAGATGATTCTCCCTTTGTTCACACCGATAACCCGATCTGCATACCGCAATGCGACGTCAACTTGATGCAAATTGCAGATGACCGTAATCCCTTTGTTTTTCGCGATGTCTTGCAGGTGGTCCATAATAATTTTGGAAGCGCTGGGGTCGAGCGAAGCGATCGGTTCATCGCATAACATGAGCTTTGGATTCTGGATCAGTGCGCGCGCTATACCCACACGTTGTTTTTGACCGCCGCTTAACTGATCGGTGCGTTTGTACATATGTTCAAACAAACCAAGTTCTTTCAATATTTGAACAGCTTGCTCTTTTTCTTGTTGACTATACATGCCCAACATCCCAGCAACGGTCGATTTGTAACCCAATCTACCATGCAGCACATTCTCAATGACGGTAGAACGATACACCAGATTGTAATGTTGGAAAATCATGCCGATTTGTGTCCGTATTTTCCGCAAGTTTTTCTTGCCGACCTTATTAATATCTACATTATCAA